>CAYVGN010000161.1:0-7037 GCA_964451215.1 uncultured Acidobacteriota bacterium | reverse complement strand
GGATAGGCGCATTGACAGTGCCTGTGCCCGCCTTCATAATGAAAGGACTTCGATGGCAAACAAGGTGGATGTCGAACAGGCAGTCAACTCTGCTCTGGACAAGCACTTAGCGGGCTTTCGGCAGGAGCTGCAGAAGGAGCTGGTGGAGGCCCTGCGAGGGGTCGTGCCGGTGGCTCCCTCTTCGTCAGACGCTCTCAACTCGGGTGTCTACCTGATTGGCGGGGCGCGCTCGCAGACCGAGATGCTGCAGAACCTGCTCTACGCCTCGGGCAACTTTGCCACCCGAGCGGCGATCCTGGTGGTCAAGGGCGACCGGCTCACGGGCTGGCGCGGCCAGGGCATCGAGTCGGCCGAGCGGCTGCGCGAGTTAAGCCTGGCCGGCGACGGTGAGGCGGGCTGGAAGCAGGCAGTCGCCATGCAGGTGGCCACCAGCGGAGTGGTGGAACCGGCGCCGCAACCGCTGGCGCGAGCGATCTTTGAGGTGGTCGGCGCGCCCAGCGACAACCGCGGCTTCCTGTTGCCGCTGCTGGTTCGGGAGCGGCCGGTAGCCGTGCTGTACGCAGACAGCGGCAACTCGCGGGACGCGCTGGATCTGCCGGCGCTGGACCTGCTGGCCCGGACCACCGGGATGCTGCTGGAAATCGCGGCAGCGCGGGCCGCACGCCCAGTGGCAGCCGCGGCCGCCCCGGCGCAGGCCCCGGCTGAAGCGGCCCCCCCCGAGCCGGCCGCAGCTCCACCGGCAGCGGTGGAAGAGCCGGTCATCGCGGAACCGCGCGTCGAAGTGGCAGCGGTTGCTGCCCAGCCCGCGCCTGCCCCCGCAGCCGTCGCTCCTTCTGCCGCTCCGGCCGCGGCGCCGGCGCCGCCTAGGGTCCCGGGGCCCGACTTCGATCGCATTCCGCCAGAAGAGCACGACCTCCACCGCAAGGCGTTCCGCGCCGCCAAGGTCATGGTGGATGAGTTGATCTTATACAACAAGGACAAGATCGAGCAGGCCAGGGAGCAGCACAACATCTACGCCGCCATCAAGGACGACATTGATAAGTGCCGGGCCACTTACGAGAAAAGGTTTGGGAACACGCCGGCGGGCAAGGTGGATTACTTCCACCAGGAGCTGGTGCGGCGCCTAGCCCTGGATGATCCCTCCCTCCTGGGTGCAGACTACCCCGGTGCTCTGGCTTAGACGACTGCTGAGGAACACTCCTTCGATTCGACCGGAGGTGCGCGCAGCGTGGAAGGGTTGTGCCGCCGGCCAGATGCGGTGTCGCTTGCTCCCTCGGTTTCGGTCTGGGCCCCCGTTTTGGATTGTTCTGCTGTTGCTTCCCGTCCACTTCCTTCTGCCGGCGTCGCGTCTGGGGGCGGCCCCGCGCACCGCGCAGGGGCCGGCAGGTACTGGCAAGGCCAAGGCTGCGGCGCAACGTGGCGAGCGAGCACGGAAGCCAACGCCGCCTCCTGGGCGTAGCCGCCGGGCCAGGGGCCAATCCGTCCAGCGGAGCGCGCCGCGCAGCGTGGTGCCTCCGCGCGAGCGGTTCAGCCTGGCCGGGACCGGGCTGGAGCCGCGACGGAACCTGCTGCTGGCCGACCCGGTAATGAGCCGGCTGAGCGTCATCGCCAGCAGCTTCCTGGAAGCGCCCACTCCACAGCGGCGCCTGGAGCTGGAGCGGTTCGCCACCAGCCACGCCTCTCACCAGGCAGCAGCGCTGGCTTATCTGGCCCTGGGCTACGGCGCGGTCCTTGGGAAACGGTGGGCGGAGGCAGCCGGCTACCTGCGCTCCGGGCGCGCCGTTTCTTCGCCGGTCCCCGACTACCTGGACTACTATCTGGCGCACTCGCTGGCGGAACTGGGCCGGCAGCAAGAGGCGCTGGAGCTTCTGGAAGGCTTCGAGCAGCGCTACCTGCACAGTTCGCTGGTCGGGCGGGCAGTGCTGGCCCGCGCGGGTTGCTGGATCGCCACGGGACGGGCTGCTGAGGCCGCCGAAGTGCTCAAGTCGCGGCTGGGGGCGCTGAAGAGGCCGGAAGCCGACATGCTGCTGGGACGCGCCTATGCCACCGCGCGGAACCTGCCGGCGGCGGTGGCAGCCTACCGCCAGGTCTACTACCTCTACCCCAATTCCGAGGAAGCCGACGAAGCAGGCCAGCAGGCGGAGCGCCTCCTCAGCCAGGCGGGCAACAGCATTCCTCTGGTCCCGCTAGAGTGGCGGAAGCAACGCGCCGACCGGCTGTTCGAGGCCAGGCAGTACCGCGCGGCCACCGCGGCCTACCAGGAGCTGGCGGCAGCGGCCTCCGGAGCGGCGCGCGAGCAGGCGCTGGTGCGCGAGGCGGTTGCCCAGTACCACTCCCGGGCTATCTCGGCGGCCCTTGCCAAGCTGTCGCGCCTGCACCCCGCTCAGCCGGACGCCGATGCCGAACGTCTCTACTATCTCGGCGAGTGCTACCGGCGGAGGTCGCGCGAGTCCAAGTTCCTGGAAACAGTCCGCCGCCTCGGCGAACGCCACCCCGCTTCGCCCTGGTACGAGGAAGCGCTGTTTTCAGCGGGCAACTACTATCTGCTGAGGCGCAGCCTGCCCCAGGCAGAGAAGTACTACCGCTCACTCTGCCAGCGCTTCCCGCGGGGCAAGTACGCGGTCGTCGCCCACTGGCGGGTGGCGTGGGGGAATTACGGGGAGGGCAATCTGGACGAGGCCCGCCGTCTGTTTGAGGAGCACGTCCTGCGCTATCCGGAAGACAGGCAGGTGGCGGCAGCGCTTTACTGGCTGGGGCGCCTGGCGGAGCGACGCGGGGAGCCGGCCCAGGCCATCGCCTACTTTCGCAAGGTCAGCGAGCACTTCCCCAACTACTTCTACGGGACCGCCGCGCGGCAGAAGCTGGAGCGGGCGCAGGTGGCAGGCACGACGTTGCCCGACAACGTCGCTGCGATGCTGGCCTCTGTCCCGTCCTACCGGCCGAACCTGAGCCGCCTCTCGCCGCCCGCCGACCTCGAAGAGCACCAGCGCAAGGTGCAGGCGCTGGAGGCGGCCGGCCTGCTGGACCTGGCCGTGCTCGAGCTGCGCCACCCCACCGACGACACGACGCACTCCCAGTACCTGCTGCTGGAGCTGGCCCGGCTGGAGCGCGATCGCGGCAACTTCCTTGGCGCCATCGTCTGCCTGCGCCGCGTCTTCCCCAACTACTTTGCCTTTCCTTTCCAGGCGCTGGATCGCAGCTACTGGGAGCTGCTGTTCCCGCTGCCCTGGTGGTCGGTGGTGCAGGCCAACGCGCTGCGCCATGGCCTGGACCCCTATCTGGTGGTCGGGCTGATCCGCCAGGAGTCGGCTTTCGACCTCTTGGCGGTCTCCCGCGCTCGCGCCCTGGGGCTGATGCAACTGCTTCCTTCCACCGCGCGGCGCGTCGCCCGGCAGATGGGCCGAGGGCGGCCCAGCAGGGCCTCGCTGCTGGACCCGGTGACCAGCATTGAACTCGGCTGCACCTACCTGCGGCAGGTGCTGGACCGATATGGCGGGCGGCTGGAAGCAGCCCTGGCCGGCTACAACGCGGGGCCCCAGCGCGTGGATGCCTGGCTGGCCCAGGAAGGCTACGATGACCCGCTGCAGTTTGTCGAGAGCATCCCCCTCACTGAAACGCGCGACTACGTCCAGGCGGTCATCCGCAACGCCGCCATTTACCGCGGCCTTTACGCCGACCGGGAGAAAGCCGCGCGCTGAGGAGGCAGAATTCAGAATTCAGGAGTCAGGAGTCAGGAGTCAGAATTCAGAATTCGGGAGGCCGAATCTGCGGAATTTGCGGATTGGTCGGGATTCAGAATTCAGGAGTCAATCCGCAGATTCGGCTGGCATTTGGAGTGCGGCAGCTTGCTGCCGCCGTGGAAGGCGCAAGCTTGCTTGCGGCGCCCCCTCTGCCTCCGCGCAACTGCGGGAGCAAGCTCCCGCTCCAGACCTCAGCGGCCGGATCGGGCGCCGCGGCAAGGCTGTTGCAGGCTACCGCACTCCAAGGGGTCCGCAGCGAGGTGGACGCCCCAACTCTCCCGCTGGAAAAAAGCTCCCAAGGGAGGAGCATTTTGCAGCCCTGCTATGCAGATTGGGCCTTCGGGGTTCTACATTCTGAATTCTGACTCCTGGCTCCTGACTCCTGAATTCTTGGTTTGGCTGCGGCAGCGCGCTTGCTCAATTCTGACTTCCGACTTCTGACTCCTGACTCCTGGCTTCTGACTCCTGGCTTCTCGGCTCCAGGCGGCGGCAGACCTCCAGGAATGCGCTCTTGGAGCTGGAGATGACGTCGTCGGCGCCCAACCCCTCCAGGATTTCGGTGAACTCGTCCAGGTAGCAGCGGACGATGATGCGCGCTCGCCTGTTGCGGTCGCGGGCCCGCTTGGTAACCAGCAGCGCGGTCTCGATGTTGTTGGAGGCCACCAGCACCAGCTTTGCCCGCTCGATGCCTGCCTCCTCCAGCGTGCCGGCCTCCTTGGCGTTGTCCACGATGACGGGCTCGCCGGCGCGCACCAGGTCGTCCACCGCCGTGGCGTCCTTCTCGATGAGCACGTAGGGGAGGTGATTCCGCTGGAAGTGCTCGATGATCCGCGCGCCGAGGTGCGTGTAGCCGATCACGATGGCGTGGTCCTTCATCTCCATGGCCAGCATGCGACAGCCCTCCTGCGGGTTGTAGCGCTCGACCGCCTGCATGAGGAAGATGGAAACGATAATGCCGAACACCAGGCACTGGCCCCAGAACGAGTACAGGTCCCAGAACCAGCCGCGCTCGCGGCCCAGGTAGAGCGCGTTGAGGACGGCGCGGCCCAGCGACAGGCCGGCCCAGCGGTAATAGCCAAGGATGCCAAAGGCGAACCACAGCGCCAGCAGGGCGAACCCCCAGCGCGTCTGGCGAAGCAAGATACGCAGGCGAATCCAGAAAAAGCGCCGCATTGCCCATCCAACGCGGTTACCTGGCTTCGTACACGATGCGGCCGTCCACCATGGTCAGCACCGAGCGGATGTCGCGGATGCGGTCCTCGGGGCAGGTGAGCAGGTCGTCGGAAAGCACCACCAGGTCGGCGAGCTTGCCGGGCTCCAGCGTGCCCCGCGTCTTCTCGGCGAAGAGCAGGTAGGCGGCGTTGCGGGTGTAAAGGCGCAGGGCGTCCTGGCGCGAGATGCGCTGCTCGGGCTGTAGCACCGGGCCAGCTTCGGTCCGCCGCGTCACCGCTACCCACATGGACAGGAAGGGGCTGAAGGGGTTGTTGGCGGTCAGCGGATCGTAGCCCAGCATGTGGTCGCTGCCGCCTCCCGTCACCACCCCGGCGTCCCGCCAGGCCTTCAGCGGGATGAACATGCTCATCGCCTTCTCGTCCATTACCTTGGCCAGCATAGGGGCGTCCTTGTAAAGCCAGGCCGGCTGCGCGTCCATCAGCACGCCCAACTCCTTCATGCGCTCGGTGGCGCGCTGACCCGAGAAGCTGCCATGGGTGATCAGCATGCGGCCGGGGGCCAGGGGGCGGTCGGCGTCGGCCCGCTGGTAGGCGTCCAGCAGGGCATCCACGGCTCCGCCGCCCTGGGCGTGGGCGGTGAACTGCCACCCCAGACGGTGGGCGGCGCCGACGATGCGCGCCAGCTTGTCCGGTGGGATGTTCAGCAGCCCGCGGAAATTGGGGTTCTCGTGAGCGTACAGGATGCGGGCGAAGGGGCCGTAGGGCACGCGTTGGTAGGCGGTGCCGATGGTCATGCCGCCGTCCAAGGTCACCTTCAGCGTGTCGATCTGGAACCAGTCGTCGCCGCTATGCGGCTTCCAGGGCAGCGACTCGATCTGCTTCACCACCTCCTCGACCGGCCGGGTGGCGTCGAAGCGGATGGTGGCGTGCAACCGAGCGGTCATGCGCCCGCTCTTGCGCAACGCCTCCAGCGTACGGATGTCAGCCAGGGAGGCGGCGCGCTCGGTGGTGGTGGTGATGCCCACCTGGTTATAGCGCTTGAAGATGTTCTGCAGGCCTTCCAGCTTCTCCTGCTCGCTAAAGCCGGCGCCCTCGCTGGGTACGCCCTTCAACAAGGAAGCCGCGCCGCGCAGGATGCCGTTCGGCTCGCCGTTGGCGTCCTTGCCGATCTCGCCGGTGGCTGGCGGCTTGGTGTCGCGGGTGATGCCCGCCTGCCGCAGCGCGTAGCTGTTGACCACCACGGTGTAGCTGGCGTCGTAGAGCGCGGGGTTGTTGGGCGAGACAGGGTCAAAGTCGGCCTTGGTGGGCATGCGGTGCTCGGCCAGCCGGGTGGGGAAGGTGCGGGGCACCAGGATCCACTTGCCCGGCCCGAGCCGGGCGGCCTGCTGCCGGATGTACTCCTGCATGTCGGCGATGGAATGGATGCGGGGCAGCGGCTCCCGCAACTCGCTCAGGCCCGCGCCCAGCGCGTGAGCGTGGCTGTCAATGATTCCCGGGATCAGCGCGCGCCCACGCAGGTCAATGCGGCGCGCGCCCGGCCCCGCCTGCTTTAGCACCTCTTCGTTCGAGCCTACCGCCAGGATCTTGTTCCCCCGAACGGCGACCGCTTGGTAAACGTGGAAGGCATCGTCGCAGGTGATTACCTTGCCGTTGTGGAGCACGGTGGTCTGAGGCGCCTGCGCGCCAACCGGTGGAATGAGACAAAACAGTAGGAAGAAAGGCAGGAGGCTGCGGCGGATCATGCCCTGGATTCTACTCCAACCGGGGAACCAGGATGTAGGGCCCGGCCCCGCCTGGCGGGCTCCGGGCCGTCGAGCGTCGAGCCGATCGCTTCATTTCGATTGTTGCTTTCCCGTTCCCGGTTCGGATCGGCTGCGTTTGTATTTCCCCACGCGGATCAGGAACACCACGTAGGCCGCCCAGAAAAGGAGGGTGAACAGGCCGAACGCATAGACGGAATCGAAGCGGAGCCTTTCGGTCGCGTGGATGACGACGCTACCCAGCGCAAGCCAGATCAGGAAGCCGAGGCCCCAGCGCACTCCCCACGACTGCTGCGCCGCTTTCTGATAGAGCATGCCGCTGGAAAGCGCGGTTGACAGGCCGACAGCGACAAGCAGCAGCAGGT
>CAYVGN010000160.1:0-7037 GCA_964451215.1 uncultured Acidobacteriota bacterium | reverse complement strand
GGCGATGACGCCGCCCGAGGGAGCGGAGAGCACGGTGGTAATGCCGTTGGCGCGAGTGGCGGCGATGTGCTCGCTGGCCGGATTGATGGCGGTGGCCGCCATCAGTTGCGGGTTGAAGTCGCCGATCTCGGTGGTGTCGCTGGTCTCCCGCACCGAGCCGATCTCGGTCAGCCCCACGGTGCTGCCGGCGTCAATCATCCCCGGGTAGAGGTGCAGGCCGCGGGCGTCAATGGTGCGCGCCCCCGACGGCACGGCCACGCGGGTGCCCACCGCCGCGATCTTGCCGTCGCGGACCACCACGGTGCCGTTGGCAATGTCCTTGCCGGAAACGGTATGGATGGTGCCGCCGCGGATCACCAGCAGGTTGTTCTGGGCGCCGGCCGAGAGAGCGGCGGCCAGGGCCAGCGCGGAGAAAACAGCAATGCGCCGCTTCATGGCAACACCTCCTGTTGGGGCGGCCGGCGCCCGCGCCGGCCGGGCGACGGCGTTTCCACCCCGGGCGTGCGGGCCGGGGGTGCAGCCGCCGGCCGCCGCTCGGCGGCCTTCCTTTCCTTCTCCCTCAACTCCTTGATCTCCTTCTCCACTTCGCCGCGGCGCTTCAGATCCTGCTCCCGGTCGAAGTACACCTGCCCGTCAATCAGCACCTTGGTCACCTTGGCGTAGTTGCTGAGCGGGTGCTTGTCGAAGACCGCCAGGTCGGCGTCCTTGCCCAGGTCAATGGAGCCGACCCGGTCGTCAATGCGAAGCTGGCGCGCCGGATTCAGCGTCACCAGCTTGAGCGCCTCGGTTTCCGACAGCCCGCCGTACTTCAGTGTCTTGGCGGCTTCCTGGTTGAGGTGGCGGGCCAGCTCGGCGCTGTCGGAGTTCAGCGAGACGAGCACGCCCCTGCGGGTCATCAGGGCGGCGTTGTAAGGGATGGCGTCCCAGGCCTCCATCTTGTACGCCCACCAGTCGGAGAAGGTGGAGGCGCCGGCGCCGTGGGCGGCGATCTCTTTGGCCACCTTGTAGCCCTCCAGCACGTGCTGCAGGGTGGCGATCTTGAAGCCGAATTCCTCGGCCAGGCGCATCAGCATCAGGATCTCGTCGGCGCGGTAGCAGTGGGCGTGCGCCAGCCGTTCCCCGCGCAGCACTTCGGCCAGCGGCTCCAGCTTGAGCTCCTTGCGCGGGGGTGCCGGGTCGCGCTCGCCGGCCGCCACCTTGCGCCGGTACTCGTCCCATTCCTTGGCGTACTGGCGCGCCTGGGTGAAGGCCTCGCGGATCACGTCTTCCACGCCCATGCGCGTAGCCGGGTAACGGCGGGGGCCGGCGCTGGGCCCGAAAGCCGGCGCCTGGCCCGGCCGCTTCGGGTTCTCGCCCAGGGCGAACTTGAGGCCCGGCTTGGCCCCGGCGAACAGCATCTCCTTGGCGCTCTTCCCCCAGCGCAGCTTGATCACCGCGTTGAGCCCGCCGATGGGGTTGGCGCTGCCGTGCAGGACGTTGGCGGTGGTCACGCCGCCGGCCAGCTCCCGGTAGATGGCGATGTCCTCCGGGTCCAGTACGTCCTCGATGGCGGTCATCGAGGACACCGCAATGCTGCCTTCGTTGATGCTGTCGGCGGCGATGTGGGAGTGACAGTCAATGATGCCGGGCATCACGTACTGTCCGCCCAGGTCCAGCACCGCGGCCTCGGGTGGCGCCTGGACCCTGGCGCCCACCTCGGCGATCTTGCCGCCGCGAATCAGGATGGAGCCGTTCTGGATCGTGCCGTGGCTCACGGTCACGATGGTGGCATTCTTGATGAGCAGCGGCGGCGCCGGATCGGCGGCCAGAGCGGCCGCGAACACCGCTGCCAGCACTGCAAACAGGATCGTGCGCCTCAGCGTAAACATCACTGCACCTTCCCTTCTTGCTCCTGCTCTTCGCCCTGCGGCTTCGATCCGGAGAAATTCATGGGGGGACCGTCGGGGATGCTGACCGTGCCGCTGATGCTGGAGCCGGTGACCGTGGCGCGGACGTTGGCCTCCACGGCTCTGCCGCCCATGGTGAAGCTGGTCCGGAAGCGCAGCTCGTTCCCGCTGACGGAGCCGTCGGTGATTTCGGCGGCCCCCATGGGCCCGGACAGGCTTCCGGTGACGGTGGAGCCTTGCTGGCGCAGGGTAGCGGTTATTTCGCGGGGGCCCTCCGGCGCCTGGACCGTCACGGTCCAGACGCCGGTCACGTTGACGGCGGGCGGCTGCTCGGGCCGCGCCTCCTCTTCCGGCACGCCGAACTTCCTTCCGTCCACGAACACGTGCTTGATCTTTGTCTTCTCGTTGAACAGGTCTCCGTCGGCCACCACCAGGTTAGCCACCTTGCCCGGCTCGATGCTGCCCAGCGCGTCGGCGACGCCGAAGATTTCGGCCGCAGAGAGCGTCAGCGCGCGCAGCGCGGCGTCGGCGGGCAGCCCGGCGTCAATCGCCCGCTTCACGTTTCTCAACACCTCCCCGGGGCTGGCGATGCCGTCCGAGTAAAAGGCAAAGCGCACGCCAGCCTTGTGGAGCGCGGCCGGGGTGGAGGGCGCGCGGTCGCGCAGGCGCAGCGTGCGCAGGCTGTCCTGGAATTCCGGGTCGGCGTCGCGCTCCTTTTCCGGCCACTTGGCGCTCACCAGCACCGGCGCCTTGCGCTCGGCCAGCAACTCGGCGGCGCGGTAGCCCTCGTGGGCCCCGTAGAGCAGGAAGGGCGTCTCCAAGTCGCGGCCCAAGTCCAGGTAGCGGCGAATCTGCACCTCAGTGTGCGCGGGCAGGAACACCAGGATGCGCCCGGAGGCGGCCGGCTGCAGCCCTTCCAGGGCGCGGTCATACTGGGGCCGCAGGCGCCCGCGGCTGCCCCCGTTGTAGGCAGCCCACGCCTGCCGGTAGTGGCGCGCGTCGAGGAAGGTCTGCTTCACGTAAGCCAGCGTGCCCATCAGCGAGCCGGGATAGCTGCCGAAGCTGCCGCTGGTGGAGAGGGTGAGGTGGAGGGCCACGGGAGTCTTCACCACCATGGAGCCGGCGCGCTCGCCGGCCAGGTTGATGAGGGCGCTGTAACCGGCGAAGATGCCGCGCGGCGGCGCCACCAGGGCGGTGGTGAAGCCGGCGTTGCGCGCGCTCTCGATGCGCCCCTCCGACGGGCTGATCAGGTCGGCGGCGTTCACCCACGGGGTGGTGGCCGGCCGGTCCTCGGGTCCCTGGGCGGGCCGAGCCGTCTCGGCTGCCGGCGCTGGCGTCGGGGGTGTGGCGGGGGGAGCGGCGCGCGACGGCACCGCCGCCGGAGCCGCCGCTTCCACCAGCCCCACCGTGCTCAGCGCGTCAATTAGCCCCGGATAGACGGTGAGCCCCTTGCCGTCAATCACCAGGGCCGCCGGCGGGATGACGGCGGCCGCGCCTACCGCTGCAATCAGGCCGTTGTGGATCACCACCGTGCCGTTTGGGATGGGGGGCCCGCTCACCGGCACGATGCGGGCGTTGCGGATGGCGAAGTAGGAGGGCTCCTCGCCCACAGCGGCCGCCGCCAGCCCGAACACGGCCGCCGCCACCAGCCAGCAGAGCTGCTTGTTCATGCCAGACGCTCCCTACGGGAATACCCGGAGAAAGCAGGGAGTTTGTAACGGCACAAGGGTCCTGTCAAGCGCCTCGCGCCAGGGGGGTCGCCTTCGCCCCCGGACCGTGGAGTTGGGGATGACCACGATGTTGTTGGGTGCAGTCCGCAGGCGGGTCGAGCGCCAGCCGATGTGCATGACCCGGCCCTCCTGGCCACGTTTCACCACGCCGGAAGGAAATGGTATGATCTGGGCGCCTACGGTCAGGCAGCCAGGTCGAAGTGGGGGCATGGAACCGCCGGAACCGAACGAGCAGCGGGAAACCCGGGAGCACAGGCGCCACCATTCTTCTCACCACCGCCGGTGTCCCTATTGCGGTAGGGCCCGCGTCCGGCGCTCGCACCGCCAGGGCGGCTTCGAAATTTTCCTTCTGCCACTGTGCCTGCGCCGCCCCTTCCACTGCAAAGACTGCCGCCGCCGCTATCACGACTTCTCGTTCGGACGCACCTCGAAGAGAAGGCTCCGCGTCAGTCTGGCGGGCCTGCTGGTCCTGCTGGTGATGGCCTGGGGGACGTGGTTTGTGATCCAGAAGCTGACGGAAACCCGCCCCAGGCCGCAGCCGCCACCGGAGCAAAGCCGCTGAGCCCTATGCGGGCGCGTGGCAGGTTTCGAGTGGCGGTGGCGGGACAAACCCGCCGCTACACCCTCCTTGCACGGGAAAGCATCTAGCCGTAGAAGTTGCGGGCCCAGCGGTGGGCCTTGAGCTGCTGGAGCAACTCGGGCGGCAGCGGCCCGCGGTCGCTGGAGGCGCAGTTCTGCTCGGCATGCCGGGCGGTGCGCATCCCGGGAATGACCGTGGAGACGGCCGGATGGCTCAGGCAGAAGCGCAACGCGGCGTCGGCCAGGCTGGCGCAGTGCGGCTGGACGAGGGGCCGCAGCTTCTCGACCCGCTCCCAGACCTGGCGCTTGCGTTGGCCGCGGAAGTAGTCGTTGCGCCAGTCGCCCCGAGGGAACCTGGTTTCGGGGCGGATAGCGCCGGTCAGGCTGCCTTCGTCGAAGGGCACGCGGGCGATTACCCCCACGTTCCGCTCCTCGCACAGCGGCAGCAGCGCCTCCTCGGGCGACTGGTCGAAGATGTTGTAGATCACCTGGATGGTGTCGATCAGGCCCGTGCGGATCACCTCCAGCACCGACCCCGGCTGGTGGTCGTTCACCGAAATCCCCAGAAAGCGGATCTTGCCCTCACGCTTCAGCCGCTCGGCTGCCTTCCGCCAGTCCTCGGCCTGCAGCCATTCCGGCGACCAGACATGCAACTGCTGCACGTCAATAGTCTCCACCCCGAGGTTCTTCAGCGACCGTTCGGTCGAGGAAAGGATGTAGTCGCAGGGGAAGACCTGCTTGAGCGGCACGCCCGGCAGCGCCGGCCAGATGTCGTTCTTCGGCGGCACCTTGGTGGCCACGATCAGGCCGGGATGACGGCGCAGCACGCGCCCGATCAACCGCTCGCTGTGGCCGCCGCCATAAGCCAGCGCCGTGTCAATGAAGTTCAGGCCGCACTCCACGGCGCGTTCCAGCGCCCGCACCGATTCCTCGTCCTTCGCTCCCATCCACATGCTCCCGCCAATGCCCCAGGCCCCGAAGCCGATCTCGGAAACCTCCAGGTTGGTGCGGCCCAGCATCCGGTATTTCATAAGAACTCCGCGGAGTCAGAATTCAGAATTCAGGAGTCAGAATTGAGGATTCACACCGCTGCGTTACAACTGACGACTGCCTGCTGCCGACTGCCTAGCGGCCGTACTTTCTCATGATCTGCTTCACTCTGTCCACCGGCAGCGCTTCCACCACGCGGCCCCGGTAGCCGCGCACGGTGGTGGCCTTCAGCAGCGAGTTGTAGATGGCTTCTTCGGTAGCCTCGACGACCGCCTGGAACAGCGGCGTCAGCGAATCGTCGGCCAACAGGGTGCGGCCGGCAGTGCCGCTGGAGCCGAAGCGGTAGCGCAGCGAGGGCGCGGTGGAAAAAGCAACGACGTAGTCGCCACTGCCGTGGCTGGAGGGCGAGCCGGTCCGCGCCAGGCCCAGCATGGCCCGCCTGGCCACCCGCTTCAGTTGGCGGGCGTCCACCGGGGCGTCGGTCCCCACCACCATGATGAGGGAGCCGTCGCCCGTCTCGCCCCGGAGCAGGTAGCGGCCCAGTTCCCGGCCCACCGGCACGCCGTCCATGCTCAGCACGCCGCCGAAGTTGGTCTGCACCAGGACCCCGATCGTATAGCCGCCGAGCCGCTCGGGAAGCTTCCGGGAGGCGGTGACGATGCCGCCCTTGAAGCCGAAGGCGACCGTGCCCGTGCCCGCTCCCACCGCGCCTTCCTCCACCGGCCCGGCGCGCGCCTTGCGCAGCGCCTCCAGCACGTGGCGCTTCTCCACATGCAGGCCGCGGATGTCGTTCAGTGCGCCGTCGTTGGTTTCGCCCACCAGCGGGTTGACCGACACCACCGCCTCGTTGCCGGGCAGCGCCAGGGTGTACTCAACCAGCGCCTCGGCGGCCCGCCAGACGCTCAGCGTGTTGGTCAGCAGGATCGGTGTTTCCAGCACGCCCAGCTCTTCCACCTGCGTGGAGCCCGCCAGCTTGCCGAAGCCGTTGCCCACGTGCACGGCCGCCGGAACCTTCTCCTGGAAAATGTTCCCGGGGTGCGGAAGGACGGCGGTGACGCCCGTGCGCACCCCTTCACCCTCGATGAGCGTCACCTGCCCCACCAGCACACCGGCCACGTCGGTGATGGCATTCAGCGGACCCGGGGAAAGGATGCCGGGCCGCAGCCCGATGTCGCGCGCCCGGGGCCGCTCTTCGGCCCCCTGTAGCAGGGCAGCCCCCATGAGCATTGCCGGTATTAGCAGCTTCACTGGCTCCTCCGAACCACTCACCACCCAGCTTTTAGGCTCCAGGCTCTAGGCTCTAGGCTTTAGGCTTTACGCGCTTCACTGGCTCCTCCGAACCACTCACCACGCAGCACTCATCACTGGCCACTAACCCAGAGCCTGCAGCCTCCAGCCCGAAGCCTCCAGCCTCAGGTCAAGCCTTGGGGTGCGTGCGGTCGTACACCTCCATGAGTTGCCGGATGTTGACGTGGGTGTACTTTTGGGTAGTGGAGAGGCGGGCGTGCCCGAGCAGTTCCTGGATGGCGCGCAGGTCGGCGCCGTCGGCCAGCAGGTGAGTGGCGAAGGCGTGGCGGAAGGAATGCGGGTGCAGGCCGGTATCGGCGCCCAGCAGCAGCGCATAGCGCTTCAGCAGGCGGGCCACGGAGCGTGGTGTGAGGCGGCCGCCGCGCCAGTTCAGGAACAGGGCGCGTTGCCCGGCCGGTTCCCGAGCAGCAGCCAGCAGCCTGCCCCGCACCTCGAGGTAGCCCGCCAGCGCCTCGTCGGCCTTGCGCCCCACCGGCGCCAGCCGCTCCTTCTTCCCCTTGCCGCGCACCCGGATCAAGCCAGCCGCCCGGTCCAGGTCTTCCAG
>CAYVGN010000159.1:0-7040 GCA_964451215.1 uncultured Acidobacteriota bacterium | reverse complement strand
CATCCAGGGCGACGCCTTCACGGCCTCCGGGCCGGCACGGCTGTGGGCGAAGGTCATCGGGACCCGCCCCCTCCGGGACATCCAGGTGATCAAGAACAACCGCTTCGTCTACAGCCAGAAGCCCGGCGCGCGCGAGGCGGAATTCAGCTTCACCGATACCGACACCCAGCCCGGTGAGAGCTACTACTACGTGCGTGTGGTGCAGGAAGACGGTCAGATGGCATGGTCGTCCCCCATCTGGGTCACCTACAAGCGGTGAAAAGTGAAGGGGGAGAAGCGAAACCAGAGCAATCAGCTATCAGCTATCAGCCCTCGGCTCTCTCTGCGCCTTGAGCTGAGCCCTGACGGCTCTCTCATTCTTCATCCTTCATTTTTCATTCTTCAGTCCTCAGTCGGGGGTGTGTCGCTCACGGGCGGCGCCAGCTCCGGCCCGCCGGCTCCAGACTCCTTGTCTTTTGAAAACCGCTTCCGGTACGATAGCCCACTTGACGTGAAGACGGAGAATGAACACCGCCAGGAGATCTGCGAGGTCGGCCGGCTCCTGCACCAAAAGAATTACGTGGCCGCGAGCGACGGCAACATCAGTGTGCGCCTGCCTGGGGGGGACCTGCTGGCCACGCCCACCGGCGTCAGCAAGGGCATGATGCGGCCAGACGACCTGGTGGTGGTGGACGCCGAGGGCCACCTGCTCCGCGGGCGGCGCAAGGCCTCCTCGGAGCTGGGCATGCACCTCTTGGTCTACCGGCGACGCCCCGATGTTCACGCCGTGGTTCACGCTCACCCGCCCGTGGCCACTGGCTATGCCGCCGCCGGCCTGCCGCTGAACAAGGCCCTCGTCTCCGAGATCGTCATGGCGCTCGGTTGCGTGCCCCTGGCCACCTACGGCACGCCGGGCACCCCGGAGCTGACCGAGGCGCTGAAGGAGTTTGTCCCGCGCTATGACGCCCTGCTGATGGCCAACCACGGCGCGGTGACCTACGGCGAGGACTTGCTGCGCGCCTACTTCCGCATGGAGATGGTAGAGCACTTCGCCCGGATCTCGCTGGTCACGGAGTTGCTGGGGCGGCAGGTGTTGCTCTCAGGCGCGGACGTGGAGAAGCTGATGCAGGCGCGGCAGCGGTATTTCGACCTGGAGAGCTACACGCCGGCACGCCCGGGCTGCCCGGTGGTGGCTGGCTCGCCGGCACCGCCAGGCTGCCCGTTGGTGGCCGGCTTGCCGGCGCCGCCAGGCGCGCGCCCGCCCGAAGCGTCGCCGGCTGCGCCCCCTCAGCGCTTCTATGTTACGCGCGAGGAACTGGCAGCGCTGGTGGAGGATCTGATCCGGTCGCGGATCAAGAAGTGAGAGAAAAGGCTTCAGGCCTCAGACTTCAGGCTTCAGGGCCCACCGGGTTTCCAGCCTGAAGCCTGTAGCCTGCAGCCTGAAGCCTGTAGGGGAGGGTCTGAAACCGGCCCCTACTCAGGAGGATTCATGGGTGATGCGCTTGGAATGATCGAGACCCGTGGGCTGGTGGCCATGATCGAAGCTGCCGACGCGGCGGTGAAGGCCGCCAAGGTGACCCTGGTGGGCTGGGAGAAGATCGGGTCGGGCTACGTGACGGTGCTATGCCGCGGCGACGTAGCCGCCGTAAAGTCGGCCACCGACGCCGGGGCGGCCGCCGCCCGGCGGGTGGGCGAACTGATCAGCGTGCACGTTATCCCCCGCCCGCACCCCAGCCTGGAAGACGTGCTGCCCATCGGCAAGTCGCAGGCGGCCGGCGCCGCCAGGTAGGCGCATGATCCTGGCTCGCATTGTGGGAACGGTGGTGGCCACGCGGAAGGACCCGCGGCTGGAGGGCAAGAAGCTGCTGGTAGTCAAGCCCGTGTCGCCCCAGGGCAAGGACGAGGCCGGCTACCTGGTGGCGGTGGACACCGTCAGCGCCGGCTACCGCGAGACAGTGGTGGTGGTCTCCGGCAGTTCGGCGCGGATGGCCAACGGCTGCAAGGACAGGCCGGTGGACTCGGCCATTGTCGGCATCGTGGACACCATCAGCCTGGACGAGAAATGAGGCTTGAGGCTCCAGGCTTGAGGAGCCGGGGCGCGGATCCTCAGGCCGGGCGGCTGGAGCCTCAAGGTCTCAAGCCTGAAGCCTGAAATGATGCTGGCGCGCGTGATCGGCCGCGTCTGGTGCACGGCCAAGAACGACAGCCTGGAAGGCAAGAAGATGCTGGTGATCCAGCCGGTGGACGTGCGCGGGCGCCCGACCGGCAAACCACTGGTGGCGCTGGACGCGGTCGGCGCCGGAGCCGGCGAGCTGATCTACTGGTGCCGCGGCCGCGAGGCTTCCTTCCCCTGGCTTCCGGCCGAGGTCCCCATCGAGGTCACCATCGTCGGCATCGTAGACGAGGTCACAGCAGAGCCGCGGCCGTAAGGGAGCCGGGCCTTCCACCCGCAGCCGCCTTGAGCGGTCGTGGCCGGGCTAGCAAGCCTATGATTATCGCGCGGGTAATCGGCGAGGTCGTTGCCACACAAAAACACGCCTCACACGAGGGCCGCAAGATACTGCTGGTCCAGCCGCTGAACCTCGACGGCAGTGACCGGGGCGACCCGGTGCTGGCTCTGGACGCGGTGGATGCCGGCGTCGGCGACCGCGTGCTGGTGGTGCAGGAGGGCTGGTCGGCCACAACCAGCGTCGAACGCCCCCAGTCCCCCGTCGACATGGCGGTCGTCGGCGTTATAGATTCCATCACCCTCGACCAGGCATAGCTGGGCTGTCTGTTACCGCCGCTTAAAGATAAACAGGCGGCCGGGGCCATCTTCGGGAAGAAGGTAGAGCTGTAAACTCAGCAATCACATCTTGCCGGCGCCGCTGGCTTCCAGGATCTGGCGCGCGTGGTAATTGACGATCTTGGAGCGGTTGCGCATGGTCTCCATGTAGGCCTCGCGCAGTAGCTGCGCCTTGCGGTTCTCCAGCGTCTGGCGGATGCTCTGCTGCACCTGGGGTTCGGAGAAGTTGCGCTGGCCGGGCGCCTGGCGCTCGTACAGCTTCAGGATGTGGTAGGCGTTGCGCGAGCTGATGACGGGGGAGACCTGGCCCGGCTGCAGCGCCAGGATGGCCCGCTTCAGTTGCGGGTCGGCTTTTTCCAAGGCCGAGGCTGGCAGGAAGCCCAGGTCGCCGCCGTCGCGAGTGGTGTTGGGATCCTCAGAGAGTTCCTGGGCCAGGCGTACGAAGTCCTCACCGGCACGCAGTCGCGCGCTGATCGTTTCGATTTTGCGCCGTGCTTCCTGCTCGCCCTTGGCCTTGTCGTTCTTCAGGTTCGCCACAACCACGTCCGCCTCCGGCGTCACCACGATCTGCGCCACGTGAAAGCGGGGCTCGGGCACATTGAAGCTGGCCTTGTTCTCCTCGTAGTAGCGGGCGATCTCAGCGCTGGAGACGCGGATCTGCGAGCGGATTTCCTTGTTGAAGACCTTTTCCAGGCTGATCTCGCGGCGCAGGTCATTCTTGAGGTCCTCGACGGTGAGGCCGCGCTGCCTCAGCCGCGCTTGAAACTCCTGCTCGCTGTAGGGGCTCTTGCGCTCGCTGAACCTGGCCTCGACCTCCGCGTCGGTGGCCAGCAACCCCAGCCTCTCGGCTTGCTGCAGCAGGATCTCGTTGTCGATCAGCGCGCGCAGGATCATCAGGCGCTGGATCTGCTCCTGTTCGGCGGAGGGCTTCTGTTCCACCTCCAGCAACTGCACCCGGTAGAACTTCTCCACCTCGGAGGCCAGGATGCCGCGGCCGTTCACCTCGGCCATGACCTGATCGCCCCGGCTCCGGGTTCCCCGGCAGCCGCCAAGGGCAACCGAGAGGGCCAGGGTCACGGGCAACAGAGCGCAGCGAAACGGGCGTTTTACGGGCACCACGTTCTCATCTTACAGGAACGGAGCGGACAATGGGGAGGCCCGGTGGGCGCCGGCCCACTCTCCTTGCGCGGCCATCTCAACTCCCCCAGGTAGTGCGGCGAGGGCCACGGGTACCTCCGTACCAGCCACCCCTGGACTGCTGCTCCATTGCTCCCGGGGCCCGGTTTCAGGCAACTTGTCTGTAAATGAGACTGGCATATCGTTGGGCTACAGTTACGACCTCGCAGCGCCGGCCGCTTCCCGGCCGCCACCCCGCGTGCCCAAACACTACTGTGGGCCCCTTCTACTTGCCTCCGGACGCCGAAGGGGAAGGCGGACGTTGCGCTAACGCCCGCTTCCCCTTCCTCCTCAGTGCGGAAGCCCGCCATCCGGCCGCCTGCCGGCACCAGAGCAGGACGGTGCCAGCGCTCGCCGGCTGGTGGATTCCTCGCGGCACCCGGTAGGGCCGGCGCTTTCTCGCTGAGAGGCTCCTCCCACTAAAGTCGCAGAGCCCTACCGCCCAGGTGGGATTTGCCGGAACCGCCGCCAGGAAGTATCTTCAGCCGGTTGCTGAACCTGCCTTGTTGGGAGCGGCTCCTTGGGCGCGTCTCTATCCTGTCCGTGTTTCCGGGGAGCCGCTTTGGCCTTGCCGGGGCGCCCTCCGCCCCACATTCCTCACAAGGCGCGGAAGCTACTTCTGAAGCGCCAGCGCTTCCTTCATCCGCCGCGCCAGTGCATTATCCGGGTGCAGCTTCACGAACTCTTCGAGTTCGGCCAGGGCGGCCGGTCGGTCGCCTTTGCGCAGGTAGATCTCGGCCAGCAGCAGTTGCGGGTTTGAGAAGTGTGACGGATCGAGCTTCTTGGCCTGCTTCAGGTAATTGATGGCGTTGTCGTGGTGGCCGAGCGCGAACAGGTTCATCCCCATCTGGGCATGGGCCAGGGCGTCATCGGGCCGCGCCATGGTGGCGTTCAGGTTGAAGGGTAGCGCCTCGGTGTAGCGGTCAAGTTCCAGCAGGGTTCCGCCCAGGTTCACCAGCGGCTCGTAGGCGTTACCGTCCAGCTCGAGCGCCCGCCGGAAGTACCCTTCGGCTCTGGCGAATTCCCTCTTGTGATAGTAGATGGTGCCCAGGTGGTTGAGGGCCTCGACGAAGTTTGGCGCGATTTCCAGCGCCTTTTCCAGGCGTGCGATAGCCGCCTCCGTCCTCCTGCGGCTCAACTCCTTCAGCGCGCGCCGGTACTCGCTCCTGGCGGCCTCAGGAATGGACAACTCGCGGACCGAAATCGTCCCCCGGCGTGACCGCGCCTCCGGCTCGCCGAACACGACCCGCACCATCACCCGGCCCTTGGAATCGGCCAAGCTCCTGGTGACTTCCACGGTCTGGCGCGTCTCCACGCCACGAACAGAGACGCCCAGGGAGTAAATACCGGGCAGCAGGTTCCCGAACTTGAACTTGCCGCCCATGGCCTGGGTGCTCCTATGAAATGGCGTGACCGCGCCCCAGAGGTTCACCACTGCCATGCCGCGACCGGGCAAGGGCTTCTGCTCAGCGGTGAAGATCTGTCCCCGCAGCTCGAGACGGTCCCGCTCGCCGGCCGGAGCCGGCCGGCCGCAAAGGGCGGCCGCCAGGCAAAGCCCGGTCGCCAGCCACTTCCCCCCAACAGCGCTCCCCCTTCCCATGGCTCGCTCTGCTTCATATACTGAGGCACAGCTATGAACCGATCAAGACATCTCTGGAAGCTCGTGCTGGGCGCGTTGGTGTGCGCCACGGACGCCGCGCTGGTTCTGGCCGCAGGGGGCGTGGAGTGGAAGGCCGGGGCGGCCAGCGTCGTCATCACCCCCAAACAGCCGCTGCGGATGGCCGGCTACGCCGCGCGCAAGAAGCCCTCGGAAGGCACGGCCATGGACTTGTACGCCAAGGTGCTGGCGCTGGAAGACCGGCGGGGCAACCGCGTGGTGATCGTCACCAGCGACCTGTTGGGCTTCCCCCGCGCCGTCTCCGAACCGATCGCCGAGCGCGTTCAAAGGCGATACGGGCTGCGGCGCGAGCGCCTGTTGTTCAGTTCCTCGCACACCCACAGCGGCCCCGTCATTCGGGAGGCGTTGACCGCCATGTACGCGCTTCCGCCGGAGCAGGCCTCCGCCGTACACAACTATACCGAGTGGCTCCAGGAGCAGGTGCTGGAACTGGTGGGCGCCGGCCTGAAGGACCTGGCGCCGGCGCGGCTCAGCTTGGGACGCGGCCAGGCTGACTTCGCCATCAACCGGCGGCAGAAGGGGGAGAAGGGCGTCGTCATCGGCGTCAACCCGCAGGGCCCGGTGGACCACGAGGTCAGCGTGTTGCGGGTGGAACGGGCCGACGGAAGGCTGCGGGCCGTCTTGTTCAGTTACGCCTGCCACAACACCACGCTGGGCGCCGACAACTACCGGTTACACGGTGACTACGCGGGGGTGGCGCAGGAGGCGCTGGAAAAGTCGCATCCCGGCGCGCTGGCGCTGTTTCTGTCGGGCTGCGGCGGCGACGCCAACCCCGAACCACGGGGCACAATGGAACTGGTCCGCAAGCACGGCGACTCCCTGGCTGCCGCCGTTGAGAAGACCCTGGCCGGGCCGCTGCGTCCCGTGGCCGGCCCACTGCGCGCCGTACTGGACCACGTGGATCTGCCGCTGGCCACCCCGCCCTCCCGCCAGGAACTGCAAGCGCGGCTCGAAGACAAGGACGTGTATCGAGCGCGCCACGCCCGGGCCATGCTGGCCACGCTCGATGAAAAGGGCCGCCTACCCACCAGCTATCCCTACACGATCCAGGTGCTGCAGTTCGACCGCGACCTGACGCTGGTGGCGCTGGCTGGCGAGGTGGTGGTGGACTACGCGCTGCGCCTCAAGCGCGAACTGGGTCCCGACAAGCTTTGGGTCGCTGCTTACTGCAACGACGTCTTTGCCTACATTGTTTCGCGGCGCGTATTGGAGGAAGGCGGTTACGAGCCGGTCACCTCGATGGTCTACTACGGCCTGCCCGGCCCCTGGGCGCCAGAGGTGGAAGAAACGCTGATCCGCAAGGCCCACCAACTCGTCCGGAAAGTGCGATGAGGATTAGCAAGTCCGCCACATCCCCGAGACCGGGTGATTCCCGCTGGCTGGTGTTGGCCTTTGCACTGGCGCTTTGGAATGGCACGGGCG
>CAYVGN010000158.1:5531-7048 GCA_964451215.1 uncultured Acidobacteriota bacterium | reverse complement strand
CCCCTCAGCGGGACGGCGGTCACCGGCGGACGGCGAGCCCGTTGGCGGGCCGCGTCGCCGATCTTGACCGCGAAAAACAGGTCCTCCACGGCAGCGACGATCTTCTTGGGCTGATTCTCCATAAGGTCCATTGTGGGGCGGCCGGGGAACCGGCCCGCCAACGGGCTCGCCGTCCGCCGGTGACCGCCGTCCCGCTGAGGGGATTCTTCTTCTCCCAGATGCGCGCGGCCTTCCAAGAGCTCCGATGGGCAAGTGGAGGGGGTGAACAAATCATTCTAAGAAGCACGGCGCCGCTTGGCAAGGGAAAAGGCGTTTGGCCGCCCTGGGGCGCTGTGGTACTCTGAGGGTCCCCCCGACTGACCTCTCTTATGGAAAGGCGCGAACTGGTTCTGGCGCACAGTCCTGACTCCGATGACGCCTTCATGTTCTACGGGCTGGCCACGCGGAAACTGCGCTCGCGGATGATCAGCTTCAAGCACGTGCTGTGCGACATCGAGTCGCTGAACCGCCAGGCGCTGGAGGGCAGGTATGACCTCACCGCCATCTCCTTCCACGCCTATCCTTACTTGGCCGACCGCTACCGCCTGCTGAGCACCGGCGCGAGCATGGGCGACGGCTACGGGCCGGTGCTAGTGTCGTCGCGGCTTTTCCCGCCGGAGGAGCTGCAAGGGAAAAAAGTAGCCACGCCGGGCCTGCTCACCACCGCCTGGCTGGTGCTGAAGCTGTTTCAGCCGGACGTGCAGCCGGTGGTGGTGTCCTTTGACCGGGTGATCAACGCCGTCCGCGAAGGCGGCGCCGACGCCGGGCTGCTGATCCACGAGGGCCAGCTCACCTACGATCGCGAGGGCCTGCACCGCATTGTGGACCTGGGCCGCTGGTGGCATCAGCAGCAGAACCTGCCGCTGCCGCTGGGCGGCTTGGCGGTGGCCCGCCACCTCCCGCTGGAGATCCAGAAGGAAGCGGCCCGGCTGGTGCGCCGCAGCATCGAGTACGCCATGGACCATCGCGAAGAAGCCCTGGCCTACGCCATGCAATTCGCCCGCGACATGGACCAGGCGCTCACTGACAAGTTCGTCGGGATGTACGTGAACGAGTACACGCTGGACTGCGGCGAACGCGGCCGCCGGGCCATTGAGCGCCTGCTCGAACTCGGCTACCAGTCCGGCACCATCCCCAAGGCCGCCGCGCTTGACCTCCTCTGAGAAGCAGTGCTGAGTACTGAGTGCTGAGTGTCAGCGGAAGCGAAAAGAGTTGACGATCTTGGCCAGCACGCTTTCCTTGAACTGAAAAGCCTCGTCGCGGGTCACGCCGATGATGCCGTAGTGCAGCGAGCCCTCGGCCAGATTAACCACCAGGCCGTGCCACTCCTGACCGCCCGCCACACCGCGGAAGGAGCGCCGCAGGGCGGGGCGCCCGCCTACCGTAACGCGCACCTCCGGTTCCGCCACAAACTCGCTGTAGTTCTTGCGCAGGGCTGCCTCCAGGATCTGGGCGTAGGCTGTCTCTTATACACATCT
>CAYVGN010000158.1:0-5521 GCA_964451215.1 uncultured Acidobacteriota bacterium | reverse complement strand
GGGCGTAGGAGGCCGGTGGCGCTTCATAGATGACGCTGCCGACAAATAGCAGCGTGCTCTCGTCCTCCGTACCCAGGACGGCGACGGCGCCCGGGATGCTGCGCGTCTGGTGGGAGAGCACGCGCCAGGTCGGGGGGCGGAACATCTCGAAGCGGAAGGTGTCGTTGATGTAGGTATTCCCTTCCACGCGCTCCTGGACGGCGCCGCCGGGCAGCCTGCGTTCCTGCACCACCGGGGCAGGCGGAGGGGGGACGGCCCTGGCGGTCTGTGCCGCCCCCGTGGGAGCAGGAGCGGCCCCTGTGGCCAGCGCAGGCGGGCCGGCCGGCTTTGGCGCGGGCGCTTTTCCTGCCCCTTTGTCTTCGCTGGCGAACTCGATCCGGGCTATGTGCTCTTTGCGGATGAGCGCCACGCCGAAATCGGTCTCCAGCCGGTAGACCCCGTTTTCGATGCCGGTGATGGTGCCTGTCAGCCGCCGGCCGTCGCGCAGCACCACCTCGTCGGCGGCCAGCGAGCCGGCGGCGAGCCACAGAGCCGCCACTGTCATCAGAGCCGCGAGTCGCCGCGGCCGCCAGCGGACGGAAGAGGCAGGCGGGACGCCTGCGCCCCCGGGGGTCATCAGAGCCGCGAGTGGCCGCGGCCACGAGCGCGGCTGGGCGGCACGGCGACCGATGGCAAGCGGGCGCTGCGGTTGGAAGCCTACCGCCATGGTAGGGATGCGGCTCTGCTGGTTGTGGTCGCTCATGGCCATGTGGCGCCGGGCAGCCCTACACCGATGCCCGCACCTCCTCGTAAGCCTTCAGGAACCGCTGCATCTCGTCTTCGGTGCCCACGCTGACGCGCATCCAGTCGGTGAATGGGGGGAAGGGGCGGCCGACCGCGATGCCGCGTTCCCACAGGGCCGCCCCCAGCCGATTAATGTCCTTTCCGGTGTGCAGGAACAGGAAGTTGGCGTGGGTGGGCGCATAGCGGATGCGGTTGCGGTCGAGCCAGTCGCTCACCAGGCCGCGGGCGCGGGCGTTGCGTTCGCGGTTGCGCGCAACCAAGTCCCGGTCGTCGAGGCTGGCCAGGGCCGCCTCCAACCCCAGCAGGTTGGTGTTGAGGTGCAGGGCGTGGCGGCGCATGCGCTCGATCAGGTCGGCCCGCCCGATCCCGTAGCCGACACGCATCCCGGCCAGACCGTAGATCTTGGAAAAGCTGCGCGACACGATAACGTTTTTCCCACCCAGCACGTAGCGCAGCGCGCTCTCGTAGGCGGGCGAATCCACGAAGTGGTAATAGGCTTCGTCCACCAGCAGGACGGCGCCCGGCGGCAGGGCCGCCACCAGCACGGCCATGTCCTCCTTGGGCGTAAGGGAAGCCGTGGGATTATTGGGATTGCAGGCGTACACCAGCCCGGTGTCTTTGGCCGCTGCGGCGGCCGCGGCCATGGCCTTGGTGTCGTGGCGGAAGTCCTCGGTGAGGGGCACCGTCTTGACTGCCGCGCCGGCGACCTGCGCGTAGCGGCCCGGCGACTCGTAGGTCGGCTCCGGCACCACCAGCGTCTTGCCCGGAGCCAGGAAGGCGCCGACAGCCATGCGCAGCACTTCGCTCGAACCGTTCCCTACCACGATCATCGAAGCGGGAACGCTGTGAAGCGCGGCCAACCGTTCCGCCATTTTTCGCGCTGTCTGGTAGGGGTAGCGACCGCCCTGCGGGATGGAGCGGGCGATGGCTTCCCGCGCCAGCGGACAAGGCCCGTGGGGGTTCTCGTTCGAGTTCAACCAGACCAGCGGCGACTCCCCCGGGCCAGCTTTTCCCAGGGCCTCGGCAGCCAACTGGCCTTCCGACAGCAAAGGCCAGCAAGCGGCGCCGGCGGCTGCCGCGCCTGCGGTCCCCAGCGACAAGAACGCCCGCCGAGAGTAACTGTTCATCACCCCTCCTTCGGCGGGATTCTAGCAGGTGTCAGGTGTCAGGTGTTAGGTGGCAAGTGTGACTGGCCGCGAGTATGAAACCTGAGACCTCCGTCAGAAGCGGGGGCGGCTCTCGGGGCGGGCTTCCAAGCGCACCGGCACCTCCAGGCGTCGGCGCTGCCGGAAGATGGTGAGGCGGACAGTATCGCCGACCCGGTGGTTCTCGATGCGGCGCAAGTCGTCGCGTTCGGCCACCGGCTGGCCTTCGAGCTGCACAATGATGTCGCCGCCCACCGGGATCTCCCAAGTGCCGACGACTACCCGCTCCCGGCCACCAAGAATCCCCGCCTTCTCGGCAGGGCTGCCCGGCTGCACCTGCAGCACCAGCAGGCCCTGGTCCACCGGCAGTTCCAGGACGTCGGCCAGGTCCGGCGACAGCGGCAGGGTCACCACCCCTAGCCAGGGACGCACCACCCGGCCCTCGCGGATCAGGTCCCCGGCGATCAGCTTGATCCGGTTCACCGGGATGGCGAAACCGATGCCCAGGTTGGTGGGGCCGATGATGGCGGTGTTGATGCCGATCACCTCCCCGCGGGAGTTCAGCAGCGGACCGCCGCTGTTGCCGGGGTTGATGGCCGCGTCGGTCTGGATCACGTCTTCCAGCGCCGCCCCTGTTTCCGGATCGCGCACGTTGCGGCCCACCGAGCTGATGACCCCGGTGGTCAGCGTGTTCTGGAACTGGCCGAAGGGGTTGCCGATGGCCAGCACCTTCTGGCCCACCTGCAGGTCGTCGGAACCGCCCAGTTGCAGGTAGGGCAGCTTCCTCCCCGCTTCGATACGCACCACCGCCAGGTCGCTGCGCGGGTCGGCGCCGACCACCCGGGCGCGGTAGCGGCTGCGGTCAGCCAGGGTCACCTGCACCTGCCGCGCCCCGCTGATCACGTGGTTGTTGGTGAGGATGTCGCCGGTGGGGTCAATGAGGAAGCCGCTGCCCGCGCCGGCCTGCACCGGCACCGGGTTCAGGAAGAAGTCGTAGGTGAGGGTGATGGTGGTGACGTTGACCACCGCCGGGCTCGCCGCCCGGTAAACCTGGATGTTGTTCTGTTCGTCGCTGGTGAAGCTGCCGCCTTGCGCCAGCGTGACCGCGGGCTCCGCCGAGTAGCCCTGCTCCCAGGGAAGAGGTCCGCGCCGGCCCGGCTGCCGCAACAGCCCTACCGGCGCAAAGCTGGTGAAGTAAACAAAGGCGGCAACGATGGCCAGGGCGATAATGATGTGACGTAGCTTCATAGGTTCTCACTTTGGCGAATGCGGCACCTTGCCGGGCGCCGCTCTGCGGCGGCAGTGGCACGCTCGGCCTAGAGCGGCGTCTGGGGCCCCGAGCGCGCCGCTTCGGCGCTGAGTTTCTCGAAAAGGTCCTCCACTTGGCGGCGGGTCTCTTCCAGCGTGCCGGTGGTGTCCACGACGTAGTGGGCGCGGCGCAGACGCTCGGCGCGCGACATTTGCGCCGCCATGCGCTGCCGGGCCTCCTCCGCCGTCCCGCCCTTGGCCCGGAAGCGCTCCACCTGCTGCTGCTCGCTGCAGTCCACCACCACTACCCGGTCCACCCGCGCCTCGGCGAAGGCTTCCAGCAGCAGCGCCGCCTCGATCACCAGGATGCCGTCGGGATGGAGGCGGGCGAACGCCCGCGCCTCCTGCTCGATGCGCTGGAGGATGTGTGGGTGGACGAGTTGGTTCAGGCGCTGAACCCGCTCCGGGTTGGAGAAGACGCGGGCGGCCAGCCGGGCCCGGTCCACCCGCCCCTGCGCGTCCAGCAGGTCGCGGCCGAACTCGGCCAGGACTGCCTCGTAGGCGGGCTCGCCCGGCGTGATTGCCTGGTGGCCCAACCCGTCGGCGTTGATCAGCCCGCAGCCCTTTTCCGCCAGCATGGCCGCCACCGTGCTCTTGCCGCACGCCAGCCCGCCCGTCACTCCGACTTTCAGCACCTTCTGCGTTCAACGTTCAACGTCCAACGTGCACCGCTCGGGCTCGGCACCTGGAACGCTGAACGGATAGTTTGGTATCGGCGGTCTGCCGGCAAGATGCCGGCGCTAGGCCACGCCGGCGGTGAGCGCGACGCCGCGGCGCAGGCCCGCCGCGCGCACCGTGTTCACCATCAGCATGGCAATGGTGAGCGGGCCGACGCCGCCGGGAACCGGCGTCAGCGCCCCGGCCACCGGGAGCACCGAGTCCGGATTGACGTCCCCCACCAGTGTGTAGCCCTTGGCCTCCACTTCCTCCCGGCGCCTGGCATTGCCGGGGAAGAGCCGCTCCACCTCGGCGCGGTCGGTGATCTTGTTGATGCCCACATCAATCACCGTGGCGCCGGGCTGCACGTACTCGGCGGTGATCATGGCCGGCCGACCCATGGCCGCCACCAGGATGTCGGCCTGGCGGCACACCGCCGGCAGGTCGCGGGTGCGCGAGTGGCAGAGGGTGACGGTGGCGTGCTCGTGCAACAGCAGCAAGGCCACCGGCTTGCCCACGATGTCACTGCGCCCCACCACCACCGCCCGTTGTCCTTTGATGGGGATGTCGCTGCGGCGCAGGATCTCCAGGATGCCGGCCGGCGTGCAGGGCACCAGCCCCGCCCGCTGCGTCACCAGGTAGCCCACGTTCCTCGGGTGGAAGCCATCCACATCCTTGGCCGGGTCCACTGCTTCCAGCACCCGCTTGGTGTCCACCTGCGGGGGGAGCGGCAACTGCACCAAAATCCCGTCAATCTCCTCCCGCCGGTTCAACTGCTCCACCAGCTCCAGCAGTTGCTCGGTGGTGACGCTCTCCGGCGGCGTTAGCTTCTCGCTGTAGATGCCCAGCGACTCGCACGACTTGACCTTGTTGCGGACGTAGATTTCCGAGGCCGGGTTGTTGCCCACCAGGATCACGGCCAGTCCCGGCCGCAGTCCCTGGCCGGCCGCTTCCTGGAGCTGCTGGCGGACCTCGGTCAGGATCTGGTCGCGGATTGGATTGCCGTTAAGAAGGCGGGCTGTAGTAGACAACGGCAAGCTCCTTCATGTGTTATAGGCGTTCCGCCTGTCTGGGTTCCCGCGGGTCAGCGACAAGGACACCGACGGGAATCATAGCATGCCGCCGTTGGCGCCTGCGGGTGCCGAAGGCGGGTTCAGGATTCGGAGTCCGAGGTCCGCAAAGCCCCTCTCGCTGCTAACGCTAACAGGCCGTTTTTCGGGCCTAAAGTTCGACGGTTCAACCAGATGACTGTTAGCTAGCCTGGCGCTAACAACTGCGGCCCGGGGGCCGCGGCCACCGCGAAGAGCCGCTGCCTCTGGCGGCGTACCTGGCCGCTGCTGATGAGCGAATCCAGCGTCCGCTGCAGCGTAGGCGCCTCCATGTGAATGTTCTGCTGCAAGCGCCGGCGGGTGATCCCGGGCGAGCGTCGCAGCAGGGTCAGCAGCCGGAGCCGGTTATGGAACTCCGCGCTCTGGCGCAGGCCCCGGGTGAGTAGCTGACCGAAAGAAGCCCGCAAGAAGGTAGCCAGGCGGCGGGCGGCGGCGAAGGAGGCCGCCGACACCTGGAGCGAGCCGCTGCTGGAGATCTCCAGCAGCACCGCCAGCTTCAACAGCGTCAACTGCAGGCGG
>CAYVGN010000157.1:2726-7076 GCA_964451215.1 uncultured Acidobacteriota bacterium | reverse complement strand
AAGACGAAGTGAGGGCCTTTCTTTGTGGCCGGGCAAGCCCGCCTTGCGCAAAGGGGTTGCGTTCGACTACAGTGAAAACGTCCGTGCCTTCACAGCCAATCAGCCAGCGTGCTGTGCCCGGCGCTCGCCGCGGCGCTCCACGGCTGCGCACTGCGCTGGCGGCGCTGCGCACCTGGGCGGGGCTGCTGCTTGCCGTGTCTTGGGCGGCAGCAGCGTTGGCGGCCAGCCCGGCGCCGGTCCGCGCGCGCCACGGCATGGTGGTGTCGGTGGACGAGTACGCGTCGCGCGCCGGCGTGGAGGCGCTCCAGCGCGGTGGCAACGCGGTGGACGCGGCCATTGCCACGGCGCTGGCCCTGGCGGTCACCCACCCGCCGGCCGGCAACCTGGGCGGCGGCGGCTTCCTGCTGATCCGCTTCGCTGACGGCCGTTCCACTTTCATTGACTTCCGCGAACGCGCACCCAGCCGCGCCACGCGTGACATGTACCTGGGCGCCTCGGGCAACCTCATCCCCGAGGCTTCCACGGTGGGGCTACGGGCCTCTGGTGTGCCGGGAACGGTTGCGGGACTCGAGTACGCCAGCCGCAAGTACGGCAAGTTACGCTGGAGCCGGCTGGTAGTCCGGGCCGTGACGCTGGCCAAGCGCGGTTTTCCCCTCAGCTACGAGCTGGCCCGCTCGCTTTCCCATCCCCGGACGGTCAAGCTGCTGGAGCGCTTCCCCGAGTCGCGCCGCATCTTCCTGCGTGACGGCCGCTACTACCAGCCGGGCGAAGTATTCCGTCAGCCGGACCTGGCGCGCACGCTGGAGCGAATCAGGCGCGGCGGGGCACGCGAGTTCTACCAGGGGCGCACCGCAGGGATGCTTGCGGCTTTCAGCGAGAAGAACGGCGGGCTGATTGCTGTGGACGACCTGAAGGGCTACAAGGTGGTCGAGCGCAGGCCGATCACCGGCGCCTACCGGGGCTACGAGATCACCAGCGCGCCGCCGCCGAGTTCGGGCGGGGTGGCGCTGCTGGAGATGCTCAACATCCTGGAAGGCGTGCCGTTGGCGCAGATGGGCGCGTATTCGGCTGACGCCATGCACTGGACGGTGGAAGCGATGCGGCGCGCCTTCGCCGACCGCGCCCAGTACCTGGGCGATCCCGACTTCGCGCGCATCCCCGTCCAGGGCCTGACGGACAAGAAGTACGCCGAGACGCTGCGCGCCTCGATTGACCCGCAGCGCGCCGGTTCCTCGCTGAAGGTGCGGGCCGGCAACCCGGCGCCCTACGAATCGGCCCAGACCACCCACCTGTCGGTGGTGGACAAGGACGGCAACGCCGCCGCCCTCACCTACACGCTCAACGGCAGTTACGGCTGCGGCGTCACGGCCCAAGGGCTGGGCTTCCTGCTGAATAACGAGATGGACGATTTCACCTCCAGGCCGGGGGCAGCCAACGAGGACGGGCTCATGCAGGGAGAGGCGAACGCCATCGCGCCGGGCAAGCGGCCGCTTTCCTCCATGACGCCCACGATCGTGACGCGCCAGGGGAAGCTCTGGCTGGTGGTAGGCAGCCCGGGCAGGGCAACCATCATCAACACCGTGCTCAACGTCCTGCTGAACATGATTGATTTCCGCATGAACGTGCAGCAGGCGGTGGACGCGGCGCGCTTCCACCACCAGTGGCTCCCCGACCGCATCCGCATCGAGCCGGTGGGCTTTTCGCCGGACACGCTGGCGTTGCTGCGCGCCCGCGGCCACCAGATCCAGGCGGGCGAGAGCACGTCGCCCGACAGCGACTTCCGCATCGGCGACGCCCACGCCATCGCCATCACCCCCGACGGCACCCGGCTGGGCGCGGCCGACCCAAGGCGGGGCGGGAAAGCGGTTGGCTACTAAAGAATGAAGAATGAAAAATGAAAAATGAAGCTGGTCCTTCGTTTTTCATTCTTCATTTTTGATTCTTCATTGCCTTATGCAAAAGGCTCTGTCAACGCACATCTTCGTGAACCAGCGTCTGACGGTTTCGATACTGGAGCGCATCCAGAAGGCCGGGATGGAGGCGGTGGAGATCTTCTGCGCGCGCCAGCACTTCGATTACCACGACCCCAACCAGGCGAAGGAAATTGCCGCCTGGTTCCGCGATTCCCAGCTCCAGCTCCACTCCATCCACGCCCCAATGTACCGGGACAAGGTGTGGGGGCGCAGCGGGCCCCAGGCAGTGGTCTCCATCGCCGAAACGGAGAAGGTGCGCCGAATCGCGGCCTGTGACGAGATCAAGCGGGCGCTGGAGCTGGCGGAATACGTGCCCTTCCGCTACGCCGTTATCCACGTCGGGGTTGCCGGCGAGGAATTCGACGAGCACAAGGCCGACGCCGCCTTCTCCAGCATCGAGCACCTGCGCATGTTCGCCCGCCAGCGCAGGGCGGACCTGCTGCTGGAGAATATTCCCAACGAGCTGTCCACGGCCGACCGCCTGCTGTGGTTTCTGCAGTATACCCACATGCACGACCTGGGGCTGTGCTTCGACACCGGTCATGCGCACATGGAAGAAGGCGTAGCCAGGGCCTTCGAGAAGATGGGGGGCCGCGCCCGCAGTACCCACGTGCACGACAACCGGGGCGAGAAAGACGAGCACCTGTTTCCCTTCGAGGGCAGCATCGACTGGAAGCGAACGCTCGACGACTTCCGCCTCCCCCCGCAGCCGCTGCCGGTCCTGCTGGAAATCCGGGAGTTCGCGGAGGTGAAGGAGGTGCTGGACCGGGTCAGCCAGGTGTTCGGCAAATTCGAAGAATTGGAAGGCGCCGCTCCGTCATGACAGTCCCAACGGACCTGCCTGTAACGACCATCGCTGGCATCGCCGGCTACGAAGGCCGGGAGGTGGTGATCCGCGGCTGGCTTTACAACCTGCGGGAGTCCGGCAAGCTGCTGTTCCCCATCTTCCGCGACGGCACCGGGGTCATCCAGGGCGTGGTGTCGAAGGCGGCGGTGTCGGCCGAGATGTTCGAGATGCTGAGGCGCCTGCCGCACGAGTCTTCGGTAGTCGTCAGTGGGCGGGTGCGCGCCGACCGCCGCGCCCCGGGCGGCTACGAACTGGAAGTCTCCTGGGTGGAGGTGGTGCAGGGCGTCCCCCCCGATGACCCCTTCCCCATCACGCTGAAGGAGCACGGGGTGGACTTCCTGATGGACCACCGCCACCTGTGGATCCGCACCCCGCGCCAGAACGCCGCGCTGCGGGTGCGCCACGAGGTGATCCGGGCAGTGCGCGACTACCTGGACGACCACGGCTTCGTGCTCGTAGACACCCCCATCTTCACCCCGGCGGCCTGCGAAGGCACCACCACGCTGTTTGAGGTGCCCTACTTCGACCAGAAGGCCTACCTGACGCAGTCGGGCCAGCTTTACAACGAGGCCACCGCCGCCGCCCTGGGTAAGACCTATTGCTTCGGCCCAACCTTCCGGGCCGAGAAGTCCAAGACCCGCCGCCACTTGACCGAGTTCTGGATGGTAGAGCCGGAGATCTCTTACGCTGGCCTGGACGACATAATGGACCTCTCCGAGCAGTTCATCAGCTACATCGTGGCGCGGGTGCTGGAGCAGCGGGCTGCCGAACTGAAAACCCTGGAGCGCGACACGGCGCCGCTGGAGCGCGTGAAGCCCCCATTCCCACGCATTACCTATGACCAAGCCATCGAGATCCTGCGGCGGAGAGGCAGCGAGATCCAGTGGGGCGGCGACTTCGGCAACGCCGACGAGACGCTGCTCGGCGAGGAATTTGACCGCCCGGTCATGGTGCACCGCTACCCGGCGGTCATCAAGGCCTTCTACATGCAGCCCGACCCGGAGCGGCCGGAGCTGGCGCTGGGCGTGGACGTCATCGCGCCGGAAGGTTACGGCGAAGTGATCGGCGGCGGCCAGCGCATCCACGACTACAACCTGCTGCTGGAGCGGATCCGGGAGCAGAACCTCCCCGTGGAAGCGTTCACCTGGTACCTGGACCTGCGCAAATACGGCAGCGTACCCCATGCCGGCTTCGGCATGGGCATCGAGCGGATGGTGGCGTGGATTTGCGGGCTGGACCACGTCCGGGAAACCATCGCCTTCCCCCGCATGCTCTACCGGCTCTATCCGTGATCAAGAACCACCCGTGGACGCCGATACATGCCGATGACCCTTTCATTGATCGGCGCTTATGGGCGTCGATGGGCGCTTTGAACGGTGGGTCGTGCAGAAGATCAAGATCATCGGCGTGCCGCTGGATCTGGGCTCCGACCGCCGGGGTGTGGACATGGGGCCGTCGGCGCTGCGCGTGGCCAACCTGAACGCGCGGCTGCGGATGCTGGGCTACCAGGTCGAGGACTGTCTCTTATAC
>CAYVGN010000157.1:690-2716 GCA_964451215.1 uncultured Acidobacteriota bacterium | reverse complement strand
CCACGCGGTCGAGGACCCGGGCAACGTCAGCGTGGCCATCGCCGAGATGCACGGTTTCGGCACCGCCCGGCTCAAGTACCTGGGCCAGGTGGCCGAAACCTGCCGGCAACACGCACGTTGGGTGAACGCGTCGCTGCGGGACGGCTTCCTCCCCCTGGTGCTGGGTGGGGATCATTCGGTAACCATCGGCACGGTGGCGGGTCTGGCCGGGTTCTACCGGCGGCAAAAAAAGAAGATCGGGCTCATCTGGCTGGACGCCCACGCCGACATGAATACGCCGGAAAGCACGCGCACCGGCAACATACACGGCATGCCCCTGGCCTGCTGCCTGGGCCTGGGCACCCCGGCGTTGACCCGGATCGGTGGCTTCACCCCCAAGGTGGAGCCCGGCCACGCCGTGCTGATCGGCGCCCGCGAGATTGACGACTCGGAGAAGGACAACGTCCGCAACTCCGGCCTCCGCGTCTTCACCATGCGCGACGTGGACGAACGGGGTATGCGCGCCGTGATGCAGGAGGCGCTGGCCATCGCCACCCGCGATACCGCCGGCTTCTGCGCCACCGTGGACATGGATTTCGTGGACCCCGAGGTGGCCCCCGGCGTGGGCAGCCCGGTGCGGGGCGGCGCCACCTACCGCGAGGCCCACCTGGCCATGGAGATGATCGCCGATTCCGGTGCCCTTCTCGGCCTGGAGCTGGTCGAGGTCAACCCGGTCATTGACGAGCACAACCGTACCGCCTATCTGGCGGTGGAACTGGCGCTATCCGCCTTCGGCAAGAAGATCCTGTGATTGTTTGTAGTTTGGAGTTTCAAGTTCAAGGTTCAAGCTTTGGGGGCCCCGAACCTGCTCTGCCTTGAGCCCGGAACCTGAAACCTGGAACCTGAAACCTTGAGTTCAAAGAAGAAGCTGCGAGTGGGCGTTTTATTCGGCGGGCGGTCCGGGGAGCACGAGGTGTCGCTGCGGTCGGCGGCCTCCATCATCGAGGCCATGGATCGGGACCACTACGAGGTGGTGCCGATCGGGATCACCAAGCAAGGGCGGTGGCTGGCGGCGGCGGCAGCGGAAAAGCTGCTGGGGGCGAGCGTGAAGCCGCTCCCGCGCGCCGACGCCGGCGAACCGGTCCAGCTCATTGAGAGCGAGGCGGGCGTGCTGGAGCACGGTCTGCCGATGGTTCTGGCGCCGGACCCCACCCAGCCCCAGGCCAGCGACCGCGGCCTGGACGTCATCTTCCCCGTGCTGCACGGCACCTACGGCGAGGACGGCACGGTACAGGGCCTGCTGGAGCTGGCCGGCATCCCCTATGTCGGTGCCGGCGTGCTGGGGTCAGCCGCCGGCATGGACAAGGACGTGATGAAGCGCCTGTTCCGCGACCACGGCGTCCCGGTCGTGCCCTGGCTTGCTTTCCTGCGCGGCCAATTGGAGCAGTACCCAGGCAGGGTGAAGGCGGAGGTGGAGAGGAAATTCCGCTACCCGCTGTTCGTCAAGCCCGCCAACCTGGGCTCTTCGGTGGGCATCACCAAGGTCCACCACCGCCGGGAACTGCGCCCGGCGCTGGAGCTAGCCGCGCAGTTCGACCGCAAGATCCTGGTGGAGAAGGGCGTGGACGCGCGGGAAATCGAGTGCTCCGTCCTGGGCAACGACCGGCCGGAAGCCTCCCTGCCCGGCGAGATCGTTCCCATCCACGAGTTCTACGACTACGCTGCCAAGTACCTGGACGAAGGCTCCGAGCTGATCATCCCAGCCAAGCTGACCCCCGCCCAAACCCGCCGGGTCCAGCAACTGGCGGTGGCGGCCTTCCGTGCCATAGACTGCGCGGGGATGGCGCGCGTGGACCTCTTCCTGGAGCGCCGCACCGGCAGAATCTACGTGAACGAGATCAACACCATCCCCGGCTTTACTTCCATCAGCATGTTCCCTAAGCTGTGGGAAGCCTCGGGGCTGCCTTACCCGAGGCTGATCGACCGGTTGATCGAACTGGCTCTGGAGCGCCACCGGGAGAAGCAGCGCACGCGGTTCGGCATCGAA
>CAYVGN010000157.1:0-680 GCA_964451215.1 uncultured Acidobacteriota bacterium | reverse complement strand
AAACATATACCCTTATGGAGGGAGCTGTATTCCAGGTTCGGCATCGAACTGCCGGGGAAAAACGAATCCGAGCCGCGACCGTAAGGGAGCGGACCCGGGCCGTGGTTGGAGAAATGTTCATCTTTGAGGAATTCACCCGGCCCGAAGTCATCCGCCGCGAGAAACGCATCAAGCAGATCATCCTGGGCGCGATTGTGGCTCTCATCGCCGGCGGCTTCCTCTACTACGAGTTCAAGAACTATCCGGAGGAGCGCGTCGTAAAGAGGTTCCTGGCGGCACTGGAGCGCGGCAACTACCCGGAGGCTTACCGGATCTGGCAGCCCACCTCCTCTTACACGTACAGCGATTTCCTGCAAGATTGGGGCCCGTCGAGCGAATATGGCAAGGTGAGTTCGTTCGGCATCGTTACCTCGCACGCCACGGGTTCGGGCGTGATTGTGACCGCAAGCGTCAACACCCGCCAGACGCGCATATGGGTGGAGAACGCCAGCAAGCGCCTGGCCTTCCCCCCTTTCTAAACATGGCGTCATTACTGTCTGTGGCACAACCGCTTCCCCGCAGAGCGGGGTAGCGGATGCGCAGCTACTTATGACGCCCTATTTGGCCCAAAGTCCAAGGTCCCAGGTCCAAAGTCACGCGTCTGGCCAGTTGCCCTCGACTTGGGATTCGGGGCCCGGGAC
>CAYVGN010000156.1:0-7076 GCA_964451215.1 uncultured Acidobacteriota bacterium | reverse complement strand
CCCGGCCGGGTGGCCGCCGTCGGCGGCATCGTGCGGGTGGTCAACGGATGCCGGGTGCTGGGCGGGCGGGTCGTGGAGGTCCGCCTGCCTCGCAGCCTGCTGGAGGCTATCCAGGTGGTGGAGTACCTGCGCGGCTTCCTCTTTGGGCGGGAAGGCTGGAGCGCGGTGGACGGCCTGCTCATCATCTCCGGCGCCTTCGGCGTCTTTTCGCGGGCCATGGCCCTGGAGCTGGGCGGCTATCGCTCCGACACCATCGGGGAAGACATGGACCTGGTGGTGCGCTTGCACCACCACCTCCGGCGGGCGCGACGGCCCTACCGCGTGCTCTTCGTACCCGACCCAGTCTGCTGGACCGAGGTGCCGGCTGACCTCTCCACCCTGGCCCGGCAGCGCAAGCGCTGGCAGAAGGGGCTGCTGCAGGTGCTGTGGGCTCACCGCAGCATGATGCTCAACCCCCGCTACGGCTTCATCGGCCTGGTGGCCTTCCCTTATCAGGTCATCGTGGAGCTGCTCGGCCCGGTGGTGGAATTGCTCGGCTGGATTTCGATGCTGGTTTCCTTCTGCCTGGCGGCCCTCCCCCTTTCGGTGTTCGTGTATTTCCTCGCGCTCGCCTACCTGGTGGGTACCCTGATCTCCATCGGCTCGGTGTTGATGGAAGAGATCACCTACCGCCGCTATCAGAACATCGCCGACCTGCTGCGGCTGCTGCTTCTTTGCGCTCTGGAGTTCTTCCCTTACCGGCAGTTCCTTGTCTTCTGGCGCGTGGTGGGGATGCTGGAGCTGCTGTTCGGCCGGCGCACCTGGGGTCTCCAGCGCCGCCGCGGCTTCGCTGCACTACCGCAGTTTCAGACAGAGCGGCGGCGGTAGGGGAGCGGACCCGCCGGCCGGCCGCGCCCTCGCCGCAGCGGCGCGCCGTTGCGGTTCAGAAGCATCCCGCGCGGCGGGATTGCTTTGCTCGGAGTGACACCAGAGCCACTTTTTCACCGTCGTGCTAGGGTTCACCGGGCGCCTTGTGATTAAATTGCGGAGCACCCCGGGAGGGTTCCGAGGTCAACAGGCGTATGAAGCACTCCCCGGACTTTCTGAAATTGGTTGACGACGTCAAGACGCGCATCCGCGAGATCACCATAGAAGAGGTGGTGGCGAAACAGCAGCAGGGCGAGTCGTTCGAGTTTGTGGACGTGCGCGAGGACCACGAGTGGGCGCAGGGGCGCGCCGCCGGCTCGCGCCACATCGGCCGCGGCGTGCTGGAGCGCGACATCGAGGCCCTGATCCCCGACAAGGACCGCGAGATTGTGCTGTACTGCGGCGGCGGATACCGCTCCGCCCTGGCTGCCGAGAACTTGCAGAAGATGGGCTACCGCAACGTCTTCTCCATGGCCGGTGGCATCCGCGCCTGGCGCGAGCGCGGCTTACCGGAAGAGAAGCCGTAAGAGAGGGCTTCAGGTCGCTCGGAGAAGGATGTAGCGGCGCGTTTATCTCGCCACCCTTACTGAGAAGAGAGGGTCTGGCGTAATTAAGCCGCCGCCACATCCCCGCTTGGGCGATTGTTGCGCCGCTAAGCGCCTAAGAGGCAGGTTTGCCGGCGATCTCGGACTGCACGAACTGCCGGAAAGAAGCGGTGACCTCAGGGGGCACCGACTCGAACCGCACCCCGACCCCCTTGGCCGTCCCGTAGACGACGAAGCCGCGCATGCGGAACTGCGAGCGGTGCCCGGGCAGGGCGAACGTCACTTCGTAGCGCTTCCCCACCTGGGCCACGTCGGCCGGACCCACCATCATCCCGAACTCGCTGAACTGCAGCGCACGCCCGTGGATCACCTGTTTGCCATGGCGCAGGCTCACCTCCCAATCCACCGGTATCCGCAGAACACGGCGTTTGTCCATAACTCACCGCCCGCTGTTGATTGTACCGTCCGGGGGAAGGAAGGTACGCTAAGGTGCTCTCCGGGTTCGGCGCCCTAACACCGCATTATGGCCAAACCACCCGCCCTCCCACAATGGTCACCTGGGGCCCGCCGCGGAAGGCGCGGCCGTCGAAAGGCGTGTTGCGGCTCCTGGACTGCGAGGCGTTGGCATCGAATTTCCACCTGCGCTCGGTGGAAAACAATGTCAGGTCGGCGCGGGCGCCGCAGGCCAGCGTGCCGCGGTCGCTGAAATTCAAAATGCGGGCGGGGTTGGTAGAGAACAGTTCCACCAGGTGCAACAGGCCGACGCGGCCACTGTGGTAAAGGCGCTCCAGGGCCAGGCCCAGCGCCGTCTCCAGGCCGACGATGCCGAAGGGGGCCTGCTCGAACTCCTGCATCTTTTCGCTCCCGGCGTGGGGGGCGTGGTCGGTGGCGATGGCGTCCACGGTGCCGTCGGCCAGTCCGTCCAGCAGCGCCGCCACGTCGGCCCGGCTCCGCAGCGGCGGCCGCATTTTGTAGTTGGTGTCATAGTTGACCAGGTCCGCGTCGCAGAGGGTGAAGTGGTGCGGGGTGGCCTCACAGGTGACCCGGATGCCGCGGGCCTTGGCGTCGCGCACCAGCTCCAACGACCGTGCGGTGGAGAGGTGGGCGATATGCGCGTGGGCGCCGATGTCGGCGGCCAGCAGGATGTCGCGGGCCACCATGACGTCCTCGGAGGCGCCGCTGATCCCGCGCAGCCCCAGCCGCGCCGACACCTGGCCCTCGTGCATCTGGCCGCCGGCCGACAGGTTCAGATCTTCGCAGTGGTCAACGACGGGCAGGCCAAAAGCCAGCGAGTACTCCATGGCGTGGCGCATCAGCCCGCTGTTCATCACCGGGCGGCCGTCGTCGGAGACGGCAACGATGCCGGCGCGGTGCATGGCGCCGATCTCCGCCAACCGCTCGCCGCGGCCGCGGTGGGAGATGGCGCCGATGGGGAAGACATTGACCGCGGCCCGCCGCGCCGTCTCCACAACGAACTGGGTGACGGCGGCGTTGTCGTTGACCGGCTCGGTATTGGGCATGGCGCAGATGGAGGTGAAGCCGCCGGCCGCCGCCGCCCGCGCCCCGGACTCGATGGTCTCGGCGTGCTCGTTGCCGGGCTCGCGCAGGTGCACGTGCAGATCAATGAACCCGGGCGCCACCACCAGGCCGCTGGCATCCAGCAACTGGGCGTCCGCCACCTCCAGCGACAGCGCTACCTCGGCGACACGGCCGTCGCGCACCAGCACGTCCCGCGGCGCGTCCAGCTTTTGCGCCGGGTCCACCACCCGCCCGTTCTTAATCAGCAGCAAGCTCAAGGTTCAAAGTCCAGAGTCCAAGGTCCAAAGTCCAAGGTCCAAGGTCCAAGGTCCAAAGCCCAAAGCCCAAAGCCCAAAGTCCAAAGTCCAAAGCCCAAAGTTCAAAGTCGGGAACGCCTCTTCCTTTTTCCTTCCTGCTTCGGCCTGCCTACTGCCGACTGAAGGTCGGCGGCGGTTCCGGCGGGCCGAGCAGCAGGTCCAGCACCGCCATCCGCACCGCCACTCCATTCTCCACCTGGTTCAGGATCACCGAGCGCGGGAAGTCGGCGACCTCAGAGGCGATCTCGCGCCCCCGGTTGATGGGCCCGGGGTGCATGACGATGGCGTCCTCGCGCGCCAACCGGAGGTGGTCCAGCCGCAGCCCGTAGAACTGGAAGTACTCGTGGATGGAGGGGAAATACGGCTCGTTCTGGCGCTCCAGTTGAACGCGCAGCATCATGACCACGTCGGCGGCGTCGATGGCTTGCTCCATCCGGTAGCTCAGCGAGACGCAGGGGGTGAGGCGCGCCAGTTCCGGGGGCACCAGCGGGGGCGGCCCGCACAGCACCACCCGCGCCCCGAATTTGCTCAGCAGCCACATGTTGGAGCGGGCCACCCGGCTGTGGGCGATATCGCCGATGATGGCCACCTTCAGCCCGGCCAGTTGATCTTTGTACTCCAGGATGGTGAAGGCGTCGAGCAGCGCCTGGGTGGGATGTTCGTGCGTGCCGTCGCCGGCATTGATGATGGGCGTCTCCAGGTAGCGGGCCAAGAAGTGCGGGGCCCCGGAGGCGGAGTGCCGCATTATGATGGCGTCGGGATGCATGGCCGCCAGCGTGTTGAGCGTGTCCAGCAGCGACTCGCCCTTCTGCACGCTGGAGGCCTGGGCGGTGATGCTGACGGTGTCGGCGCCCAACCGCCGCCCCGCTAGCTCGAACGAGGTGCGGGTGCGCGTCGAGGACTCGAAGAACAGGTGGATGAGCGTCTTTCCCCGCAGCCGGTCCAGCCTCTGCGGCGTCCGCTGCAGCGGCTTGTAATGGCGGGCGCGGTCCAGCACCGCCTGGATCTCTTCCGTGCTGAGTTCTTCGACGCCGAGCAGACCCTTCTTCATAACTACAAAGCGGCGAACAGAAGAGCGCTCTTCCGCTGCGCTTTCTGTGGCCAGCAAGCGCTAGTACCGTGACCGCCTGATTTCTACCCGATGACGCCCTCTATCCGTGTGTGCGCGTAGTCTTCACGACCGTACTCAAGGGAAGAAACTAGGCGGTCACGGCACTAGTGCGGTGACCGGTTAGCTCCGTTCTTGTAGGCACGAGGTAGCGCCGCCTTCCAGGCGGCAATTGCCGAAGCCGGCAGGATGCCGGCGCTACCCGAAAGCCCACTTTTCTTGCCGGTCACGGCACTAGTCGTCGGTTCGTTCCACCAGCAGGACGCGCTCGTTCTGGTCCACCTCCTCGAGCTTCACTTCAATGATCTCGCGGTCGGTCGTCTCCACGTACTTGCCCACGTAGCGGGCCTCGATAGGCAGCTCGCGGTGGCCGCGATCGATCAGCGCCAGCAATTGGACGCGGCGCGGCCGCCCGCGGTCGAACAAAGCGTCGAGGGCCGCCCGCGTGGTGCGGCCGGTATAGAGCACATCATCCACCAGGATCAGGTCCCGGCCCGTGACGGAGAACGGGATCTCGGTGGCCTGCACCACCGGCTTGTAATCCACCTTGGAAAGGTCATCGCGGTAGAAAGTGATGTCCAGGACGCCGACCGGGATCTGCCACTGGGTCAGTTGACCGATCTTCTCGGCCAACCGCTGCGCGAGCGGGACGCCGCGCCGCCGGATCCCAACCAGCGCCAACTGGTCCAGTGACTGGTTCTTCTCGATGATTTCGTGGGCCAGCCGGGTCAGGGTGCGATCGATTTCCGACCCCGTCATCAGTTGCCCTTTCTCGCGGAGTGCCATCGGGAAGAGGTGTCATCATACAGGAGCGGGCGAGCACCCGCAAGCGTCCGGAAGGCGCGCAGGCGCGCGGCGCTGTGCTAGACTGCAGCGGGTGCGGAGACTCCTTCGCGCGCTTCCTGATGGTACTGGTTCCGGACCTCAGCGTTGAAGTGGCCGGCATCCGGCTGAAGAACCCGGTGATCGCCGCCAGCGGCACGTTCGGCTACGGGGTGGAGTTCGCCCACCTGGTGGAGTTGAACCGGCTGGGCGGGCTGGTGGTGAAAGGGCTGTCGCGCCAGCCGCTGCCGGGCAACCCCGCCCCGCGGCTGTGCGAGACGGCCGCGGGAATGTTGAACGCCATCGGGTTGCAAAACATCGGCGCGGCCGCCTTCCTCCGCGACAAGCTGCCCAGGCTGCGCGCCTTCGACACCGCGGTCTTTGCCAATGTTTTTGGCTACACCATGGAAGACTATGCGGAAGTCATCCGAATCCTGGAAGACGGGGAAGGCCTGGCTGGCTACGAACTGAACGTTTCCTGCCCCAACACGCAGCGGGGCGGGATGTGGTTTGCTTGCGATCCGCTGCTGACCCACGAAGTGACGGCGGCGGCGCGGCGCGTTTCTTCCCGCCCCCTGATCGTCAAGCTCTCGCCCAACGTGACCGACATCACGGTGTTCGCGCGGGCCGCGGCCGAGGCGGGCGCCGACGCCATCTCCCTGGTCAACACCTTCCTGGCCCTGGCCATTGACCTGGAGGCGCGCCGGCCCGTGCTGCCCAACGTCACCGGGGGGCTGTCGGGGCCGGCCATCAAGCCCATCGCCCTGCGCATGGTCTACCAGGCGGCGCGGGCGGTCCGCATTCCGGTGATCGGCATCGGCGGCATCCGCACCGGGCGGGACGCGTTGGAGTTCGTGGTGGCGGGGGCCACGGCGGTCGAGGTCGGCACCGCCTCCTACTTCGATCCGCGCGCCACCCAGCGCATCGTGGGGGAAATCGAGCACTACTGCTGCCGGCACCGTATCGCCGCACTCCGCTCCCTGGTGGGAACGCTGCAGACCGATGCGCCGTCCCCGTCGTCTGCCGCCGACGATTGAGAAAAAGGCGGGGTTGCTGCTATTATTAGAGCCGGGGAACGATGGAGCCTGAGCTCATGGGGGCAGGGTTTGGCCCGGAGCTGAGGAGCCGAAAGGATGCTCGAGTGACCCATCTGGGGCTGGATTTTCGAAGTTGGCTGTCCCGCGTCTCGGGGCGATTCCTGCCTGGGTCCGGGCCTGCCGCTGTTCGATTCCCCAACTCCAAAGCGCACAGTAGTATCACGGCCAGATGATGAGTGAGCTGCACACTCCTGTTCTGGTGTTGAATGCCACTTACGAGCCCGTTAATGTGTGCGCGGCTCGCCGGGCCTTGATCCTGGTACTGAAAGGGACTGCCTCAGCCGAAGAACACTCCAACCGTTATCTGCATTCCCCGTCGCGCGCTTTCCCCCTCCCCTCGGTGATCCGGTTGCTGGAATACCGGCGCATCCCGTTCCAGGGACGCGCTCTGTCACGCAAGAGCATCCTGCTTCGGGACCGCAACACCTGCCAGTTCTGTGCCCGGATGCTGCCGGCAAGCGAACTGACGCTGGATCACGTGATTCCGCGCTCGCGGGGCGGCGAGTCCACCTGGGAGAACCTGGTGACCTGCTGCCATCCCTGCAACAACCAGAAGGGTGACCGGTTGCCGGAAGAGGCAGGCATGAAGCTGATCCGCCGGCCCCGCTCGTTCAATCTGCACACGAGCCGCCAACTCATGCGCATAATGGGCAGGTCGGACGACGCCTGGCGCAAGTACTTGTTTTTCTAGCCCCTGGCGGCGCGGCATGAAGCCCAATGTCACTTACTTTACGAGTCCGCAGTACCCCGGGGGCGTCCCGCA
>CAYVGN010000155.1:0-7134 GCA_964451215.1 uncultured Acidobacteriota bacterium | reverse complement strand
GAACATGAACAAGCTGCAAGTCGAATCGAAACAGATTGAGGGACGGGCGATTGTCTTCCTCAGCGGCTACCTGAACGAGAAGGGCGGGGAGATGCTGGAGCAGGAATGCACCGAGCTCCTGCGCCGGGGTGTCCGTGGCCTGCAACTGGATTTCGCCGACACCGCCCTGGTGAACAGCGTCGGCATCTCTTACCTGCTGGACATCATCGAAGGCGCCCAGCGGCAGGAGACGGAACTGGAGTTTGCGCGGGTCCCGGAGCACATCCGGGAGCTGTTCGAGCTGCTGGGGATAGCGGCGCGGGTGCCGGTGCGGCAACTGTAAGGCCGGCTTTCCCTGCTGGTGGCCGGGCGCCTGTCGGCCGCGAGGGACTCTGGGTCGTCACGTATGAAGGTGAAAGCGACAGCCAGAGAGTTGGAGCGTTTGAGGTATGCGCTGGAGGCGGTCACCGACCTGAGCCAGCACGCGGTGGAGGCGCGTGAACTCTCCTCGGCGTCGCGCTCGATCCTCTACCTGCTGCTGGGCACGGTGGGCGTGCCACGCGGGGTGCTGCTGCGCCACGACGCCGCCGGAGCGCTTACTGTGTTGGCGGCCAAGGGGCGGGGAGCGGGACCGCAGGAGCGCGAGCCGACCCGCCTGCGGATGGGCCGGGGCGAAACGGCGGCCCTGGCCCGGCTTCCGGAACTGCTGGGGGCGGGCGACAAGCGCCTCCCGGTCGCCCTGCGCAACTTCGTCAAGGAGCACGGCCTGACCCAGGTTCTGCCGCTGGTGGTGCGCGGGCGCCTGGCCGGTGTGCTGGCGCTCGGCAACCGCCTCAGCGGTGCTGCGCTGCCGCCCGACGCGCGCGAGGTACTGGAAACCCTCGGCCGCTACGCCGCCATCCTGCTGCAGCAGAACGAGCTGATGCAGCAGTTGCGGGCGGCGGTGGACGAGAACATGCGCCTGTGCGAGACGCTGTCGGATACCTATTTTTCCACCGTGCAGGCCTTCTCGGCCGCCATCGACGCCAAGGACGTATACACCCGGGGCCATTCCATGCGGGTGGCGCGCTACTCGGCGGCGCTGGGTACGCGCCTGGGCCTGCCCCACAAGACGGTGGCCGGAATCCGCATCGGCGCCTATCTGCACGACATAGGCAAGATCGTGCTGGACCGCACCCTGCTCAACAAGCCGGGCGGGCTGAGCCTGGAGGAGCAGCGCGAGATCGCTTCCCACCCGGTGGTGGGCTACGACGTGCTGGCTTCTGTCAGCTTCCCCTGGCCCGAGGTGCGGGCGGTGGTGCGCTCGCACCACGAACGGTTGGACGGCAGGGGCTATCCCGACGGCTTGGCTGGCTACAAGATCCCGCTGCCGGCCCGCATCCTCACGGTGGCCGACGCCTTTGACGCTATGACCAGCAACCGCCCCTACCGGGAATGCATGGCGGTGGAGCAAGCGCTGGGCGAACTGGTGGGCCACAGCGGCACGCAGTTTGATCCCGGCGTGGTACGCGCCTTCCTGGAGCAGTGCCGCGACGAACTGGAACCGGGGGAGAAGAGCGGCACGCCGCCGGGGGATGGCCGCGAAGCCAGGAAGGGACGAGCCCGAGTGCTGGGCCCGCTGCTGGAGCGCGCCGGTGCCCCGCTCGCCGCCGGCCTGCTCGCCCGCCTGCTCCAAACCCTGGGCGCCACCCCCGAACTCCAACCGGCGTGAAATCAGGTGCCGGCTGTCAGCAGAGCCTCACGGGTCGCCTGAAACCCGAAACCTGGAACCCGCAACCCTTTCAAGCGCAGTGTATGATGCATTCCTATGCGCGTAACGTTCCAGGGCGAGCGGGGCGCCTTCAGCGAAGAAGCGGCCCGCAGGCTGCTGGGCGAGCGGATTGAACTGGTGCCGTCGGCCAGCTTCGAGGAGGCATTCCGGCGGCTGCACCGCGGCGACGTGCACGCCGGGGTGGTGCCCATCGAGAACACGCTGGCGGGCTCGGTGTATGAGAACTACGACCTGCTGCTGCGCTACCGCCTGCCCATCGTGGGCGAAGCGCGGGTGCGCATCGTGCACAACCTGATGGCCGCGCCGGGGGTGAAGTTCCAGCGCCTGCGCCGGGTCTTCTCGCACCCGGTGGCGCTGGGGCAGTGCCGCCGCTTCTTCCGGCAGAACCGGCAACTTCAGGCCGTCCCCTTCTACGATACAGCCGGCAGCGTGAAGATGCTCATGGAGCAGCGGCCCCCGGACGCGGCGGCCATCGCCGCCGGCGCGGCCGCGCGCATCTACGGGGCGCGTATCCTGCGCCGCGGCATCGAAGACGACAAGCAGAACTACACCCGCTTTTTCCTCCTGGTGCGCAGCGGCCGCGGCCTGCCCCTGCTCCGCCGCCTGGGCTCCCCCGACAAGACCTCCATTGTGTTTGCCACTGAGAATGTTCCGGGCGCGCTGTTCAAGTGCCTGGGCGTCTTTGCCCTGCGCGACATCAACCTGACCAAGATCGAGTCGCGGCCCGTCCACGGCCGGCCCTGGGAGTACTTCTTCTACCTGGATTTCATCGGCGACCCCACCGAGCCGCGCTGCCGCAACGCCTTGCGCCACCTGGCCGAACTCACCGATTTCCTCCGCGTTCTGGGCAGCTATCCCCGGGCCCGCGATTGAGGAACTGCCGGGCGCGGACGCTTCCGCAGCAACTGAGCAGGGCGAGAAGGGTGGCCCGCTGCACTCGCATGCTTGAGCACTGTTGGCATATTATCTAAACATGGCGTGATTACTCTTTCCGGCACAAGGGCTTCCCCGCAGAGCGGGGGAGCGGATGTGCAGCTACTTATCACGCCCTGTCTAGTAGCAGGGTCACACTGGTGGAGGAAGGTATGCGCAGGGTCCTGATCGTTGCGGGTCTGGCGGCGGCCGGCTACCTCTGGCTGCGGAAACGGGAGGAAGTAGACGACGTGGTCCGCAGGACGGCCCAGGGCATCCGCAGGCAACTGGATCCCGCAACGGAGCGCGTCAGCAAAGGGTTAGAACACTTGGCCGAGGCCGTGATGGAACTGAACCGGAGGGTCCAGGCGGCTTCCCGGGCGATGGACGAGACGCTGAAGCGGCTGGCCGCGTGATTGTGAGGTTGCCATTGCGCGCTGCGGATTGGGCCCAGCCCATTCCGTAATCCGCATTCCGCAACAGGACTAGCGGCCAGGGATGATCAGGGAGCGGGACTGGCGGGCTACGACTTCGGGGAAGGTCCGGCGCAGGAAGGCAACAAAGGAGCGGCCGCGCGGCCGCTGATTGTTGTGGGCCTGCGCCAGCCGCCCCAGAAACACCAGCGAGCGCAGCACGTCGCCGTCCTGGGTGAGGGAGAAGGCTGCTTTTTTCTCTTCCTCCTCCCGCCATTCTTCCACGAACTTCTGCAGTTCCCGATACAGGCTGATACGGAGCGGTCCCTCCGGCAGCGTTTCGTAGAGCAGGCCGCTGGAGAGCGTCTCATAGGTCCGGACCAGCGCGTCGAGTACCGCCCGCAGGTCGGCATCCCACACGCCAGGGTTGGCCAGCGAATACCGGAGCAGGGTCAGCGCCATCGAGCCGATGAACGGCTCCTTCTCACGCAGGAATTCGTCCGGAACCTGGTGGGCCGCGTAGGGTGGCTCCTTGGGCGGCTCGGCGCGCTCCATCTCGTGACGGTAGGCCTCCTGCAGGTACACGCAGTCCAGCGGGCAGTCAAGCGAGACTTCGCGCTCGGTGCCGCAACAGATGGCGCAGATATACTTGCGGACACTGGGGCAGTGGCGCTTGGCAGTTCGCTGCTTACACAGAGAGCATTTCATGTCGGGTTCTGTCAATTATACAGGGCGGAGGTTTTCGTCCACAGGTCTTGCAGATCATGTAGATGCACAGCGATCGTGCACGGCGCTTAGTACTGGGGAATCTGGCCAACCGGCTGGTTCGATCAAGGCGCCAGCCCCACGGCCGCATAGAGGCGGCCGGCCCGGCGACCGTCGCGGCGGTAAGAATGGAACAGGTCGCTGCGGCAGGCTGTACACAGCGAACCCACAGTGATGTGCTGCGGCTTCAGCCCCGCCTGGAGCAGTTGACGGCGGTTGGCCTCCTGCAAGTCCAGGTGAGTGCGGACGGTGGCCCGGTGGCGCGGGCCGAGGTGCAGGAGGCTGACCTGCCGCGGCAGCCGGATCTGGGCCGGGTTCTGCGGCTGCGGCGGGCTGAACAGCTCCTCGGCGTAAGTGAACTGGCTGCGGAAAGCATCCAGCACTTCTTCTCCCACCTGGTAGCAGCACTTCAGGATGCTCGGGCCAATCACCGCCCGCATCCGTTGCGGGTCGGCGTCGTAGCAGGCGCGCATCATCCCCACCGTTTTCTGGGTGAGGCGGCGGAGGGTACTGCGCCAGCCGGCGTGTACGGCGCCCACCGACCGGGACTTCGGGTCGAACAGCAGCACCGGCGGGCAGTCGGCGGTCTTCACCACCAGCGCCAGCCCCGGCGTGGCCGTGATCAGCGCGTCTGCTTCCAGCAGCCTCTGCGGCACCCGGTCGAAGGCGCGAGTGCGGTCGGAGTGGAGCTGGCGCACCAGCACCGGCTGCAGCCCACGTGCTTCCAGCACCCGGGCGAAGAAGCGTTCTCGCGTGGTGCGTCGGGTACTGAAGCCGTGCACCACACCCTCCAAGCGCACCCACGCTTCGGCCGTTACTAGTTCCTCCGTTACCTTGAAGCTGCTCTCTGGCACTGAGGTACCAAGACCCTAAAGTCCAAAGTCCAGGGTCGAAAGTCAGGGAGAGCCCCGGAACTGGACTTTGGACTTTAGACTGTAAGCTTCGCCGTCACAGTTCAAACCTGGTCCCGTCACCGGCCGCATGGACTTCCACGCCGGTCTCCTGGGAAAGCTGGCGCGCCAGCTCCCAAGGCTTGGCCCGGAGCATGGTCATGCCGAAGTGGGTGAGGATGGCGAGGCGCGGGCGAATGTCGGTGATCAGGCGGCGCGCGTCGTCCAGTGTCAGGTGCTGGATCTCGCGGCTGTCTTTTTCCGCTGTCTTCAGGCGCACCACGTGCAGGATCAGGATGGCGGCGCCGGCGTAAGCCTCAGCCAGCTCCGGGAAGTACTCGGTGTCCACCAGGTGGCAGATGCGCAGCCGCGGCGTCTCCAGCAGCAGGCCGTAGGTCTCGGCCGGGTGGCGGTGGCGCAGCGGCGTGCGCAGCACCAGGTTGGGGGCCATCTGGTACTGGCCGCCTTCCTTCAGCACCACGAACTCCTGGACGAAGTCCCGCAGGTAGCCCAGAATCACCGGGTCGGCTTCCAGCGCCTGCGCCGGGCAGTAAACACGTCCGCGCTTCTTGAACCCGCCCTCGGTCAGCGCTTCGATCATCACGTTGATGTCGCCGCTGTGGTCCAGGTGGTTGTGCGAAAGCACCAGGGCCTGGAGTGCCAGCGGGTCCAGGCGCGGGCGGCTGGAGGCGCAGCGCACCAGCGTCCCAGGCCCGGGATCGAGCAGGAACTGGAAGCCTTCCAGCGCGTACCAGACCCCGCCGCTGGAGCGGAGCTGGCGCAGGGTCACGAACCGCGCCCCGGCCGTGCCCAGGAACTTCATATAGTCGCGCTCGGGCATCCTGCTCCCTATAATAACGAAGCTTGGGGCTTCCGGTTCGGAGAGAAGCCAGAGGGCCTCCCGCCTGAAGACCGAGCGCAGAGCCTGTCGTGATTGTAGGAACGGGAATCGACATCACCGACATCGCCCGCATCGAGCAGGCGGCGCAACGCCGTGGCCGCCGTTTCCTGGAGCGTGTCTTCACCGAGCGCGAGATGCGCTATTGCGCCTGCCACAAGAACCCATGGGCGCGTTACGCCGCGCGCTTCGCCGCCAAGGAGGCCGGGATGAAGGCCCTGGGAACCGGGTGGCGCCGCGGCATCGGCTGGCGCGACCTGGAGGTGGTGAACCTGCCGGGCGGCAAACCCACCCTGCAACTGTGGGGCCAGGCTGCCAGGATCGCCGGGAAACTGGGAGTGACCCGCGTCTCCTTGTCACTGGCTCACAGCGACTCCCAGGCCATAGCGCAGGTGATTCTGGAGAGTGAAGAATGAAGCGTGAGGAACGAACGGCGCAGCTCTCCCTTCCGCTTCTTATTCCTCATTTTTCATTCTTCAGCGGCCTTCCCAGGAGGTGGTCGTCTTCCAGGGCGGTGATCAGCACGTCCAGGATGCGGTTGGAGGGCAGCGGTGCGCCCCGCAGCCGGACCTTCAGGTAGTTGGTGCTGAGGGCCGAGCCGTCATCCAGGGTGATCACCGAGAGCGGTCGGCCGACCATCCGCTGCCGGAACTGAAGGTTCTTGCGCGCGGCCAACTCGCGCAACACCCGGTTACGCTGGCGCGCCACCCGCCCGTTCACCTGTTGCGGCATTGCCGCCGCCACCGTACCTTCGCGGCGGGAGTAAGTGAAGACGTGGAGGTAGGTGAACGGCAGGCGCTCCACCAGCGCCCGCGTCTGGTCGAACTCTTCGTCGCTTTCCCCCGGAAACCCCACCATGACGTCGGCGCCAAAGGCTGCGTCCGGCATCAGCTCATAGGCGCGGCGGATGCGCTGCTCGTACTGGAGGGCGCGGTAGCGGCGGTACATCCGCTTCAGCACCGCGTCCGAGCCGCTCTGGAGCGGGGCGTGCACGTGGCGGGCGATCCGCGGCGACCCGGCCATCAGCCCCAGCAGCTCGTCGGTGAAGTCCAGCGGCTCGACCGAGCTGAGGCGGATGCGCTCCATAGCGGTTTCTTCCAGCAGCCGGCGGAGCAAGTCGGCGAAGGTAAGCCGGGGGTTCAGGTCGCGGCCGTAGCGGCCCAGATTCACCCCCGAGAGGACGATCTCGCGGTAGCCGGCGCGCTGCAGTTGGCGCACCTGCCCCAGGACGGCCCCGGGGCGGAGGCTACGGCTGCGGCCGCGCACGGAGGGGATGATGCAGAACGAACAGCGGCTATTGCAGCCGTCCTGGAGCTTCAGGTTGGGCCGGGTGCGCTCGGCCCCGGCGCCGAACGCCGGCGCCGCCTCCAGTTCTGTGTGGGCAAAGATGTCGCCGTGGAGGATCAGCGGGGCCGGCGTGCTCGGTTGCCCCGCCGGTGCCTGGAGCGGCAGCAGGGGGCCGGCCGCCACCATCTCCCCGATCTGTGCCTTGTGGGAATTCCCGAC
>CAYVGN010000154.1:0-7189 GCA_964451215.1 uncultured Acidobacteriota bacterium | reverse complement strand
CTTCATTACCGAGGTGGCGACGCCGCATTTGAACGGCAAGCACACCATCTTCGGGCAGGTGGTGAGCGGCCAGGGACTGGTGGCCAAGATCGCCCGCAGCTCCACCAAGGTAAAGCTGGAGAAGGTGGCGATCGAGCAGGTAGGCGCGGAACCGAAGAAGTAGGGGCATCGAGCTACCGACTGGCGCAAGAATCGCCGAAGCGGGAGCCCTACCCGCCGTTGCGCTCGATCACCTTGATGGTGAGGTAGACGCCGACGATGGTGAGGAGGATAGCGGCGAGGGAGAACAACAGGCCGCGCCGGCGGACGTCGCGCTCGTGGAGCGCGGCCAGGCCCTGGTCGCGGGCCGAGCCGACCGCCTTGCGCCCCTTGGCGATCTGCTCGGCGAAGGCCCTGGCATCGAGGCCGTGGACCAGGACGCGGGCCTGGACGAGCGCCTGGTCGGCCGCCCCGATCTCCATCCGGGCATCGCTCACCTCCATGCCGTAGACTTCGGCCTGGTGCACGACCCGCTCACCCAGGGCCAGATCGGCTTTCAGCTCCCCCAGCCGGTCCGACAGCTCGCGCGCCACCTTCAGGCCGGGGTCGCCCGGGGCGTGGCAGTTGCGGCACACCGAGCCCGATTGGTCTCCCACCATGCCATCGTTGGTGCGCAGCACGCGGTGGTTGCCGTGGCACTCGACGCAGCCCCGCAGGCCCGCGCTGCGAAAGGCCGGGGCGTGCGGGCTCTTCTGGAACAGTTCCTCCAGGAACACGTGGCAGGTGCCGCAAACGTTGACTACCGAGGAGACGTTGGGGGGCGTGGCCCCGTGGCTGCCGTGGCAGGTGGCACAGGCCGGCGCCGACAGCTCCCGGTTCCGGCTCAGCAGCTCCCAGTGCACGCTCTGCTCGTACTCCTTCCGCTCGACGCCGGTATGGCAGCGCCCGCAAGTCTCCGGCTGGTGGATAGGGAAGGCGGCGGAGCGCGGGTCGCTCACCGGCCGGATGCCGTGCACCCCGTGACAGTCAATGCAGGTGGCCACCCGGGTCTGGCCAGCGGCCAGCTTCCGGCCGTGCATGCTGGTGCGGTACAGCGCTAACTGGTCTACCCGCATCTGCGGCGCGTAGTTCTTCATGAAGTTGGCGTCGGAATGGCAGGAAGCGCACAGCTCCGGGATGCGCGGCCCGGTGATCTTGCCGCGGAAACCCCGCGCTGGGCTCATTGCGCCCAGGTCCTCGACCGAAGCGTCCCCGCCGTGGCAGGCGGTGCACCCGAAACCCTTTTGCGCGTGGACGTCGTCCTGGTAGCCGCCTTTGTCGGCATGACAGGCCAGGCAGGAACCCAGGGTGAGACTGCCCGGTCGAGGAGCGGGCTTCACCGTCCCCGCCTGAGGCGCCGCCGCGGCGGCGCGGAAAACAACCAGCAGCGCCACCAGCGCCAGCAGCACCAGCAGCTTGCCGGCGCCCAGTGGCGCTGCTCGTTCCGCCCGCCCCATTCCGCACTCCGTTCGTCGCTTCATCGCAAGTATCCGAGCAGCGAGAAGGTAATCAGGTAGGCGGCGGCCACCACGCCGATGGCCGGGAACAGCACGCGGTAGCGCCCCTCCCGGTCGGGCTTGTCGAACAGTGGGATCAGGAACCAGAACAGGCCGCCGGCGGCGAAGGCAGCGATCCCGACCAACTCGCCGTTCAGCCCCAGCAAATTGCCCGGGATCATCTTCAGGGTTTGAAAAGCGGCCAGGAAATACCACTCCGGGCGGATGCCGGCCGGGGCGGGGGCGAAAGGGTCGGCCTTGGTGCCCAGCTCCCAGGGATAGAGCGCGGCCAGCGCGCCCAGCACCGCCAGCCCGGCGTACCAGGCCATCAATTCCCGCAGGAAGAAGTTGGGGAAGAAGCGCATCACCCGCGGCTTCTCGCCCCGCTGCGCCAACTCGCGTTCCACGCCCAGGGGGAGGCTGATGCCGAACTTCTGGATCAGCGCCAGGTGGATGGCCAGGAACAGCAGCGTGGCTGCTGGCAGGATGGCGATGTGGAAGGCGAAGAAGCGCGTCAGGGTGGCCCCCGTCACCTCCTCGCCTCCGCGGAGGATCAGCAGCAGCAAGTGCCCCACCCAGGGGATGGAGCCGGCCACCTCGGTGCCCACCTTGGTAGCGAAGAAAGCCAGCGTGTTCCAGGGCAGCAGGTAGCCGCTGAAGCCGAAGCCCAGCAGCAGCCCCAGCAGCACCACGCCGCTCATCCAGGTCAGCTCGCGCGGCTTGCGGTAGGAGCGCAGGAAATAGGTGCTGAACATGTGCAGGAACGCGGTCAGCACCATCAGGTTGGCCGACCAACTGTGGATGGAGCGGATCAGCCAGCCGAACGGCACCCGGGTCATGATGTACTTGACGCTCTCGAAGGCTTCGTTTGGTGTGGGGCGGTAGTAAAGCAGCAACAGCAAGCCGGTGGCCACCTGGATAAAGAAGAGGAACAGGGTGATTCCGCCCAGGTAGTACCAGGGCGTGGCGGAATGTACGGGCACCACCTTGTGCGCGAGAAAGTCGCGGAGCGGCGCCAGGTCAAACCTCTCGCCGAACCAATCGCGGACCCGCCTCCAGGCGCCGGGCCCTCTCTCCACTTCTGGTTCGGCGACGGCCGGTGCCGTTCCTCCTCTCTTGCTCCCGCCGCGTTCGCTCAACATCAAGGTCTCCGGCGCCCGGCCGCGGTCGCGGCGCCCCGGGGCGCCCCGCTGAGTGCGGGCCAGGCAGCCCCTGCCCACGTGTCGCCTTACGCCTTCCTGCTCACCACCACGTCGTCGCCGCGCACGTTCACCTGGAATTCTTCCAGCGGCCGGGGCGGCGGCCCGCTGATCACCTGCCCGTTCAGGTCGAACGTCCCGTTGTGGCAGGCGCACCAGATCTGCTGTGTTTCCTCGCGGTACTGCACCGTGCAGTTCAGGTGGGGACACACCGCCAGGAAGGCTTTCCACGCCCCGGCGGAGGTCCGGATGAGCAGCCCGGGACGGTTGCCAAACTTGAAAATGCGCCCGCTATTGAGCTTCAGCTCTGAAACCTTGGCCGCGGTGACCGCGGTCATTGATTCTTCTTGCACTACCGGCATCAAGTACCGCAGCACCGGGTAAAGAAAAGCGACGATCGAGCCGACCAGCCCCGTCCCCAGCACCGCCTGCACAAACCGGCGCCGGCCACTGGAGACAGCAGCGTGGTTCGGGCAAGCGGGACAAGGTGGGTGTTCCGGTCTGCCTACGGGCGTGGATGCGTTCACTGCCCCTCCCCAAGAAAGCAGGTATTGCGCATTCGATTCGGGTTGTCAAGTATCGGCTGCGGTGTCGGGAGTGTACGCGCTCCCGCGCCTGGCGCTGACACTCGAGAACCTCTTGAAGCGGCGTCCCGCGCACGCACCACTTAGCAGCGGTTGGTCTCGCAAGGCTTTGCCGCAGGGATTCCAGTTCGGCCTGCTCGGGGCTGACCTCTGCTGAGACAGCGGGACCCTCCCGGCTCCCGCACCGCGCATACTCCCTCCCCGCCCAGGCGCGGCCACACTACCACATCCCGGAGTGAAGAGTGAAGAGTGAAAGGGTGAAGAGCGGCGCACCGCCGTCATTCACTCTTCCCTTTTCACTCTTGAGAAGGGCCATTCGCGCAGGGTGTAGGAATGGAGGAGGAAGGCGAGAATGCCGGCGGCCAGCAGCGCCCCGGCCCACAGCATGAAGCGCCGCGCCGTCACAAAGATGTAGGCCCAGAGCACGATCCCCAGCATCGCCGGCGCCGGGTACCACCACATGCGGAAGGGCCGCGCCAGGTCCGCACGATGCCTGCGCAGCAGCAGCAGGCCCACTGTTTGCCCGATGAACTGGACCGTCACGCGGATCACGATCAGCGTGCGCACCACGGCGCTCAGCGAAAAGATGCTGAAGAAGGCCGCCGTCAAGCCCATCACCACCAGCGACACGTTGGGGAACCGTTCGCTCCGGTGCAGCCGCCCGAAGGGCCGGAAGAAATTGCCGTCCAGCGCCGCTGCGTAGGGGATGCGCGAGTTGCCCAGCAGCAGCGAAAAGATGGAGGCGAAGGCGGTCCACAGGATCAGCACGGTAATCAGCCGCGCCGCCCAGGACCCGAAGGCGCGCTCCATCAGCACCGACATCGGGAACTGTGTCTTCTCCAGCTCCGTCCAGTGAATGCTGCCCAGCAGCGTGAAGTTCATCGCCAGGTAGAGCACGGCCACGATCAGTACCGAGAGCAGGATGGAGCGGGGGATGGTGCGCTCCGGCTGCTTGACCTCGCCGCCGATGTAGCAGACGTTGTAGTAGCCCAAGTAGTCGTAAACGGCCACCAGCGAGGCGCCGCCCAGGCCGAACCAGAACGCCTGGCTCAGTTCGAACGCGCCCGGCGGAAAATCGAGGGCGCGCGCGGCCGAGAAGTTCCTGATGCCGGCGACGATGGTCGCCAGCAGGGTGATCAGGACTCCGGCCAAAAGAAGAACCGCCATCTTGCCCACCGTGGAGATGCGGCGGTAGAGCAGCGCCGTCACCAGCAACGCCACTCCCACGGCCACTGCTTTCATGTTGAGCGGGGTCAGGCCCGGCAGCAGGTAGTTGAGGTACTGGGAAAAGCCGATGGCGCCGGAAGCGAACGACAGCGGGGCGTGGAAGCTGACCTGCCAGATGAACAGGAACGACATCAGGCGACCCCAGCGCCGGCCGTAGGCCTCGCGCAGGTAGAGGTAGGTGCCGCCGGAGCCCGGCAGCGAAGCGCTCAATTCCGCCCAGACCAGGCCGTCGCAGGCCGCCAGCACCCCGCCTACCACCCACCCCAGCATGGCCTGCGGCCCGTGCATGGAGGCCACCAGCAGCGGGATGGTGATGAAGGGCCCGATGCCGATCATGTTGTTCACGTTCAGGGCGATGGCCTCCACCAGCCCGATGCCCCGGATCAACCCGGTGTCCCGTGACTGGTCGAGTGCCTGATTTGGCGGGACTGGATGCATAGGTAAGCCAGCTCTCAGCCTTCAGCTCTCGGCTTTCGGCCTTCCGCTCTTGGCGGTCAAATTATGAGTTATGAGTTATGAATGAAGAAGCCTGGCGTGCGGTGTTCATTCTTCATTCATCACTGGATGAACATACAGTCGCCGTAGGAGTAGAAGCGGTAGCGCTCGCGCACCGCATGCTCGTAGGCCCGGAAGACAGCATCGCGGCCGGCAAACGCGCAGACCAGCATCAGCAGGGTCGAGCGCGGCAGGTGGAAATTGGTGAGCAGGGCCCCGGTGATGCGGAAGGGGAAGCCCGGGTAGATGAACAGCGCCGTCTGGCCGGCGGCGGCCGCCACCCGGCCGCTTTCCCGCGCGGCGTGCTCCAGCGTGCGCACCACGGTGGTGCCCACGGCCACCACCCGGCGGCCCTCCTCCAGAGCGCGGTTCACCGTCGCTGCCGTCTCGGAGGAAATCTCGTAGCGCTCCGGATGTAGGCGGTGCTCCTCGACGAGTTGGCCATGGACGGGCTGGAAGGTGCCCAGGCCCACGTGCAGCGTCAACGCGGCGATCTCCACGCCGCCTGCCTGCAGCCGTTCCAGCATAGCCGGGGTGAAGTGCAGGCCGGCGGTGGGGGCCGCCGCCGATCCCGGCCGGTCGGCGAACACGGCCTGGTACCAGGAGGCGTCCTCGGGCCTGTCCTGGCGCGCGATGTAGGGCGGCAACGGTACATGTCCGAGCCGCCCCAGTTGTTCCCAGAAGTCGCCCGACCAGCGGAAGCGCAGCGTACGCTCACCGAACTCCCCGCGCGCGATCACCTCCGCCTGCAGGTCCTGGCTGAAAGCGATCCGTTCCCCAACTTGGACCTTCCGCCCGGGATGCACCAGGCAGAGCCAAGTCGCATCGTCCAGTTGGCGGCCCAGCAGCACCTCCACGCGCCCGGTGAGAAAAGTGCGGGCGGCGGGGTTGCGCGGGCTGAGGGGTTGGGCCCGCACCCCGGCCCGCCGCCCGAACAAGCGCGCCCGGATGACCTTGCTGTTGTTGAGCACCAGCAGGTCGCCGGGCCGGAGCAATTCGGGCAGATGGGCGAAGCGGCGGTTGGAGAGCGATCCCGAAGCCCGGTCCAGCACCAGCAGGCGCGACGCGCCGCGGTCCGGCAGCGGTTCCTGCGCGATCAGCTCCGAGGGGAGGACGTAGTCGAATTCGGAGACCAGCAAGGCGCCCGGTTACAGGTTGCAGGTTGCGGGTTGCGGCGGGCACGTCTCGCCAGGCAACCTGTTATCGTGCCCCAACACCTAGGTTAGCATACCAGTTGTGGCCGAAGCGGTTGTGAGGGTGCGGCGGCGGGCGGTGGAGCGGTTGCGCGATGGCCATCTCTGGATTTACCGCAGCGACGTGGCCGACGCGGGGCAAGCAGGCGCCGGCGATGTGGTGCGACTGGTGGATCAGGCAGGCCGTTTCCTCGGCAAGGCCCACTACAGCGCCGCCTCGCAGATCGCGCTGCGCCTGCTGACCGCCGCGGACCGCCCCATTGACGCCGACTTTTTCCGGGAGCGGCTGCGGCGTGCGCAGCAACTGCGGGACCGCATCGTCGCCGGCGCCAACGCGTTCCGCCTGGTCTGCGGCGAAGGGGACGCGCTGCCCGCGCTCATTGTAGATCGCTACGCCGACTGGCTCGCCATCCAGACGCTTTCCCAGGGGATGGACCGCGCGCGGCCCCTGCTGGTTGAGCTTCTCCAGGAGCTGTTCTTGCCGCAGGGCATTGTCGAGCGCAACGACGTCCGCGTCCGTGACCTGGAACAGTTGCCGCAGCAGGTCGGCCTGGCGGCGGGCGAGTGCCCGGAAACGGTGGAGGTGGAGATGAACGGGGTGCGCTTTGGGGTGCGCCTGCTGGCGGGCCAGAAGACAGGCGCCTTCCTCGACCAGCGTGAGAACTACGCGGCTGCCGAGAATTACGTGCGCGGCGAGGCGCTCGACTGCTTCTGCTACGCGGGTGGCTTCGCCCTGCACCTGGCGCGCCGCTGCACTTCGGTCGAGGCAGTGGATTCGGCGGCTGAGGCGCTGGCGGCAGCCCGGGAGAACGCAGCCCGCAACCACGCCGACAACATCCGCTTCACCGAGGCTAACGCCTTCGACCTGCTGAAGAGCTACGACGAGCAGCGCCGCTGTTTCGACGGGATCGTGCTGGACCCGCCCGCGTTTGCCCGGTCGCGCGCCCACCTGGATGCCGCCCTGCGCGGCTATAAGG
>CAYVGN010000153.1:6865-7230 GCA_964451215.1 uncultured Acidobacteriota bacterium | reverse complement strand
GACCTCATCCACAATCCCGCAGCCAACGGCAAATGCAGCATCCTTAGTCTGGGCCTCTCGGAACAGGGACTCGACCTCGGCCTCAGTAAGGTTCGTCCTGTCACGGATGATGGAACCGATACGCTTCTGGTCGCCGAGGATGGAATCGAGCCGCTCCCGTAGGGTCTTCTCTTCCAGCCTAGTCCTCTGGTCTATGTCGAACCCCACCCCGTGAAACATGAACGTGGAGTGCGGGCAGGCGTATCTTGGACTGCCAGCCAAGAATATAGCGTTGCCGATGGAGTCTACGTTTCCGACATTGTGGGTTACGAGCTTGAACGGCATTGCCTTCAAGACGTTGTAGAGATTCATGCCGCACATCACTT
>CAYVGN010000153.1:0-6855 GCA_964451215.1 uncultured Acidobacteriota bacterium | reverse complement strand
TCACTTGTCCACCCGGGGTCGAAAGGAGAAGGTACACCTCCTTCACTTGCTGATTAGCAAGATTCGCCAGCGCCGCGATCAGACTTTCGGTGGTAGTCGGGATAATCTCAGCGGAAAACGATACGTAGACAACGGGCGCCATAGGTAGACCTGCCGGCATCATGTTTCCGGTAGTCTACCCCATCCTCACACCAGGCACAACACACTGTTAGCCCATTTAGCCCATTACCTTCGTTCTACCTTCGTTCCTGATGGCGTGGCTAGGATGGCCGGTCGTGTTACAATTTTTGTTTACACCTGAGGACAGTTTCCGGACCGAGGGAGAGAGCGCGTGGCGCGATTTGCGAGTTCTGTTTCGGTTCCGCCCGGATCGCCGCCGCCGCGGCCGGCGCCGGGCCGCCGCATCGGCTGCCACACCTCCATCGCCGGGGGCCTGGCTCAGGCGGCCGAGCGCGCTTACCGCCTGGGCTCCAATACCTTTCAGATCTTTTCCTCCAGCCCGCGGCAGTGGAAGGCCTCGCCGGTGGATGCGGCTGAGGCGCGCCTTCTGAACCGCTTGCGCGACAAGTACGACCTGTACCCGCTGGTGGTCCACACCAACTACCTGATCAACCTGGCGGCGGCCAGCCCGCTGATCCGGCGGAAGTCCATTGAGGCATTGCGCGCGGAAATCGAGCGGACGCTGCTGCTCGGCGCCGAGTACCTGGTGATGCACCCGGGCAGCGCCGGACCGCAGAGCGACCGCCGCCAGGCGCTGGTGCGTTTCAGCACGGCGCTGGAGCAAGCCTCGCGCGGCATCGAGTTCCGCCGGCTGCGGGTGTTGATCGAGAACACGGCGGGGGCCGGCGGCGCTCTGGGGCGCGACTTCGAGGAGTTGCGCGCTATCCTGGGGCTGAGCGAGCGGGTCCCCCTCGGCTGCTGCCTGGACACCGCCCACTGCTACCAGGCCGGCTGGGACATTTCCACGGCCCAGGGCCTCAACGACGTGCTGGGGCGCTTGCACCGCGTGGTGGGCCTGGACAGCCTGCGGGTGGTGCATACCAACGACTCGCGCACCCGCCTGGGCTCCCGGGCCGACCGCCACGAGCACATCGGCAAAGGGGGCATCGGCTTGGAAGGATTCCGGCGCATCCTGAACCATCCCGCGCTGCGGCAGAAAGCCTTTATCCTGGAGACGCCGGTCGAGGAGGAAGGCGACGACCTGCGCAACCTGGAAACGGTGCGCCGGCTGGTGCGCAACGGCAACAAACAAGCTTTCAGCAATCGGCTTTCAGCTCTGCGCTCCAGAAGAGCCGGCTGAGAGCTGAGAGCTGATCGCTGAAAGTTGAAAGCTGATAGCTGATGGTTGATAGCTGAAAGAATGGCTGAGCGCAGTTACAACCCACAGGAGATCGAGCCCAGGTGGCAAAAGGGTTTTGAGCAGCAAGACCTTTACCGGGCCGAAGCCGACCCCAGCCGGCCCAAGTACTACCTGCTGGAGATGCTGCCCTACCCCTCGGGCACGCTGCACATGGGGCACGTGCGCAACTACTCGATTGGCGACGCGCTGGCGCGCTACAAGTGGATGCGCGGGTTCAACGTGCTGCACCCGATGGGCTGGGACGCCTTCGGCCTGCCCGCCGAGAACGCGGCCCTCACCCACAACACCCACCCGCGCCGGTGGACACTCGACAACATCGCCTACATGAAGGAGCAGCACCGGCGGTTCGGCTTCGCCTACGACTGGAGCAAGGAGCTGTCCACCTGCGAGCCGGAGTACTACCGCTGGAACCAGTGGTTCTTCCTGCGCATGTACGAGCGCGGCCTGGCCTACCGCAAGCGCAGCCGGGTGAACTGGTGCCCCAGTTGCCGGACGGTGCTGGCCAACGAGCAGGTGGTGGACGGCAACTGCTGGCGGCACGAGGAGACACCGGTCGAGGAGAAGGAACTGGAGCAGTGGTTTCTGCGCATCACCGACTACGCCGACCAGTTGCTGGAGGACATGGCCAAGCTGAAGCGCTGGCCGGAGAAAGTGCTGACCATGCAGCGCAACTGGATCGGCCGCTCGGAGGGCGCTGAGGTCCGGTTCCCGCTGGCCGACGGGGAGGGCGAGGCCATCGAGGTCTTCACCACTCGCATCGACACCATTTACGGCGCCACTGCCGTGCTGCTGGCTCCAGAACACCCGCTGGTGGACCGCCTGATCGGGAACAACCCCTGGAGCGCGGGCATGCGCGCCCAGGTTCAGCGCCTGGCCGACAGCCGCGCCCAGCAACAAGAGGCGGCATTCGAGAAGGAAGGGATCTTTACCGGGAAATTCGCGGTCAACCCGTTCAACGGTGAGCACATCCCGATCTGGATCGCCAACTTCGTGCTGATGGCGTACGGCACGGGCGCGATCATGGCCGTGCCCGCCCACGACCAGCGCGACTACGAGTTCTCGACCAAGTACCGCATCCCGATCCGCACGGTGGTGGCGCCGGTGGATGGCGCGGCACCGCGCGACGCCGCCTTCACCGACTACGGCCGCCTGGTCAACTCCGATGCTTACAGCGGGCTGACCTCGGCCGAGGCCATCCGCCGCATGACGGCGGACGCCGAGCAGGGCGGCTTCGGACGAGGAACCATCACCTACCGGCTCAAGGACTGGGGGATCTCGCGCCAGCGCTACTGGGGCACCCCCATCCCCATCGTCTACTGCCAGGCCTGCGGTATCGTCCCGGTGCCCGAGGACCAGTTGCCAGTGCTGCTGCCGCTGGACGTGACCATCACCGGTATGGGCGAGTCGCCGCTGGCCCGCGTCCCGCAGTTCCTGAACACGAACTGCCCCAGGTGCGCGGGGCCCGCCCGGCGCGAGACCGACACCATGGATACCTTCGTGGATTCGTCCTGGTACTTCTACCGCTACACCAACCCCGCCTGCGCCTCGGAGCCGATCGAGCGGCGGGCCGTCTCCTACTGGTTCCCCATTGACCAGTACATCGGCGGCGTCGAGCACGCTGTCCTGCACCTGATCTACTCGCGCTTCTGGACCAAGATGATGCGCGACCTGGGGCTGGTGGCCAACGACGAGCCGGTGGAGAGGCTGTTCACGCAGGGCATGGTTATCCGCGAAGGTGCCAAGATGTCGAAGTCGAAGGGAAACGTGGTGGACCCGGACGAGATGGTGGCCCGCTACGGCGCCGACGCCACCCGGCTCTACGTGCTGTTCGCTGCGCCGCCAGCCAAGGACCTGGACTGGCAGGAGGCAGGCGTCGAGGGCATCGACCGCTTCCTGCAGCGCGTTTACCGGCTGGTGGCGCGCAACGCCGGGCGGGTGCGGGCCGTGGCCGGACGGGGGGACGGAAGCCCGGCCCCCGAGTCGGCAGCCGAGCGCGCCGTGCGCCGCCGCCTGCACCAGACCATCCGCCGCATCACCGACGACTTCGAGGAGCGCTGGCACTTCAACACCTCCATCGCCGCCCTGATGGAGCTGGTGAACGAGCTGTACACCAGCGAGGAGCAGCTTGCGCCGCCGGTCCTGCGGGAAGCGCTGGAGAGCCTGGTGCTGCTGCTGTCTCCCTTCGCCCCCTACCTGAGCCAGGAGTTGTGGGCGAGCCTGGGCCACAGCGACCTGCTGCTGCGCCACCCCTGGCCCTCCTACAACCCGGAACTGGCCCGAGAAGAGGAGGTGGAGATCGTGGTGCAGATCAACGGGCGGCTGCGCAGCCGCCTGGTGGCAGCCGCCGGCGCCAGCCAGGAAGAGCTGGAGCGGCGCGCCCTGGCCGACCCGCGGGTGGCCGAGTGGATTGCCGGCAAGCACCTGGTCCGCACCATCGTCGTCCCCAACAAGCTGGTCAACATCGTGGTGAGGGAATGAAGATCGCTTTCCTGGAAGTGAAAGAGTGGGAGGCCGACTACCTGCGCCAGCGCCTGCCTGGCCACCAGTTCTTCAGCAGCCACGACCGGCTGACGCCGGAGCTGCTGCCGCAGTTGCGCGACTGCGAAGTGCTCTCGCCGTTCATCTACTCGCCGGTCTCGGCCGAGGTAGTGGCCGCGCTGCCCGCGCTGAAGCTGGTCGCCACCCGCTCCACCGGCTTCGACCATGTGGACCTGGCCGCCTGCGCGGCCCGTGGCATCACCGTCTCCACCGTGCCCTCTTACGGGGAAAACACGGTGGCCGAGCACACCTTCGCCCTCATGCTGGCCCTCTCGCGCAAGATCCACCAGTCCTACGCGCGGGTGATGCGCGGGGACTACTCGCTGGAGGGTCTCACCGGCTTCGACCTGAAAGAGAAGACGCTGGGGGTGGTGGGCGCGGGCAAGATCGGGCTGCACGTGATCAAGATCGCCCGCGGCTTCGGCATGCAGGTGCTGGCCTACGACCCCTACCAGAACCGCTTTCTGGCCGAGCTGCTCGGCTTCCGCTACGTGGACATAGACGAGCTGCTGGGCCGCAGCGATATCGTCACCCTGCACCTCCCCTTTACCGACGCCCTGCACCACTTCATGGACCGCGACAAGTTGCGGCGGATGAAGCGTGGCGCGCTGTTCATCAACACCGCCCGGGGGCGCCTGGTGGACACCGAGGCGCTGCTGGAAGCGCTGGACAGCGGGCATTTGGCTGGGGCCGGGCTGGATGTGGTCGAGGGCGAGGAGCTGATCCAGGAGGAGCGCCAACTGCTCTACCCGCAACAGCAGAGCATGGAGAAGCTGCAGGCGGTGGTGCGCACCCACGTGCTGTTCCGCCACGAGAACGTCATCTTCACCCCCCACAACGCCTTCAACAGCCGCGAGGCGCTGGAGCGCATCCTGGACACCACCATCGAGAACATCCTCAGCTTCGCCCAGGGCCGCCCCGCCAACGTGGTCAAAATGTAGAGCCCGGTCCTGGTCCGGGCCGCCCCTCAGCGGAAGCGCACCACATCTGTAGATTGTTGCTCTGTCGGGTTTACCCCAGGTATGCGATCAGCCCGTCAGCGGGCGCACGCGGATTGCCGGGAACCGCAGGAAGTCGCGGTCGTCGGTGAGCAGCGTTTCGACGCCATGCTCGCGGCAGAGCGCCACGATCTGGGCGTCAAAGATAAGATTGCCGGTCGCTTTGGCTTCGCGTACGACCTCGAGCAGAAGGGAAGCGAACCGCTCGCCGGGAGCCAGCACGCGCACCGAACCGGATTCAAGCAGCAGCTCGAGATCGCCGGTCGCTACGGCCAGCGGGCTGGGAGGGGTAAGGAGCCTCGGGTGCGTGACCACGCGCAAAAACTCGCCAATGCAGAATACCGGGAGTCCCCACAGATCCGGCCCCTCGGCCAGCTCGAAGAGCAGCCGCCGGGCCGCTTCATGCTCGGGAAACTCCTGGCGGTGCGCATAGACCAGTATGTTGGTGTCTAGCGCAATCATTCGCCTGGAAGCTCCATGAAATCGTACAGTCGGCCGCGGTCGGCGACGTCAACGGCCGGGGGCCGTGTGCCCGCTACAACCACCCATCGGTCGGCCAAGCGCTTCCGAGGCTGCTTTCCCGGCATAAGATAGCGGCGGAGCGCGTCCTCTACAATCCGGGTCAACGTCGTGTTTCGCTCGGCCGCCTTGCGGCGGGCTTTGGCCAGCAGGGCATCCTCGATGTCAATCGTGGTTCTCATGCACAAATATGTACCACAGTGCGTTCTCATGCAGCATAACGGATACCGGTCCGTGTCAGGCACAGAACCGGAGGCCGGGCCAGCGGGCGTTTGAGCCGACACGCCTCTCGGATATAATCCAGCTGCCCCTTGATGCACCACAAGATTGTCATCCTGGACTTTGGCTCGCAGTATACGCAGCTCATTGCCCGCCGGATTCGCGAACTGAACGTTTTCAGCCTGGTCGTTCCCTACCACACGCCGGTGGAGGAGCTGCGGCGGATGGAACCGGTGGGGATCGTGCTGTCGGGCGGGCCCAGTTCGGTGTTCGAGGAGGGCGCCCCCCGCTGCGCGCGCGAGGTCTTCGAACTCGGCGTGCCGGTCCTGGGCATCTGCTACGGCCTTCAGTTGCTGGCCCACGAGCTGGGCGGGAAGGTGCACCCGGCGGCCCGCCGGGAGTACGGCCACGCGCAACTGGAAGTGCTGGATGGCTCGGCACTGCTGGCCGGCCTGCCCCGTGCGCTGCCGGTCTGGAACAGCCACGGCGACGAGGTGGAGGTATTGCCGCCGGGGTTCCGCACCTGCGGGCGCACGGCCAATGCGATTGCAGCCATTGAAGACCCCGACCGCCGCTTCTATGCCGTCCAGTTCCACCCCGAGGTGCACCACACCCCGGACGGCCCGCAGATCCTGCGCAACTTCGTGCTGGACATCTGCGGCGCCAGCCCGAACTGGACTCCGGCCTCGTTTATTCAGGAGACCATCGCCGGGATTCGGGCACGGGTGGGCGATGGCCACGCGGTCTGCGCCCTGAGCGGCGGCGTGGATTCGGCCGTAGCCGCCACCCTGGTGCACCGCGCTATCGGCTCGCGACTCACCTGTATCTTCGTGGACAACGGGCTGCTGCGCAAAGACGAGTTCCCCACGGTGTTGGGGGTACTGCGCGAGCAACTGGGCCTGAGCGTGATCGGCGTGGATGCCTCCCGTCGCTTCCTGGAAAAGCTGGCCGGCATCGCTGATCCCGAGCAAAAGCGCCGCATTATCGGTCACGAGTTCATCAAGGTATTTGAGGAAGAAGCCGGGCAGTTGGGCCCCATCGAGTTTCTGGTGCAAGGGACGCTCTACCCGGATGTGATTGAATCAGTGGCAGTTAGGGGCCCTTCCGCGACCATCAAGTCCCACCACAACGTGGGCGGCCTCCCGCTGGAGATGAAGCTGCAATTAATCGAGCCCCTCCGCGATCTATTTAAGGACGAGGTGCGGCGGGTGGGCCGGGAAC
>CAYVGN010000152.1:0-7240 GCA_964451215.1 uncultured Acidobacteriota bacterium | reverse complement strand
TCCCCACCCAGTTCCGGGAAATCCTCGATCGCGGCGAGCGAGAGGTGGATTGGGTCCAGGGCAAAGGCGCTGAGCGACGAGTAGGGGCTGTTCTCGCCGGGGGAGATCTCGTTGACAGGCAGCAGTTGCAGCAGGCCGTGGCCGGCGGCGGCCAGCCACTCGCTGAAGCCGGCGATGTCCGGGATCTCGCCGGTGCCCCAGCCGCTCTCGCTGCGAATGGAGAACAGCGGCACCAGCACTCCCGCCAACCGTTGTCCCGATCCGCTTCGCATGGTGAAAAGCTATTTTGTCACAGAACGCCTGTTCGCACCGGCCCGAGTGCTGCGTCCTGAGTGCTTAGTCCTGAGTGCTGAGTGCGTCGGTGCTGCTTCAGCGGTGCCCTCGTCCTTCTCGTTAGCAGCTTTCGGTTACCGGCCTCCCCAGCCGGCTGTATTATTAGCCAGAGCACCAGATAGGTGACAGGTGTCCGACGACAACACAAGTGAAATTCCTGTAGGGCAGCACGAGCTTGGGTCAGGGCACGCCCCGCGGAGCGGGGCCGTGGCCTGACCGAGCCCTTTCAACTGTCATGTATTTACTGCACTGAAGAACGAGCTGATAGCTGATGGCTGACCGCTGATTATGCGGGCATGGGTTTACAAGGTGAATTCGCGCCGGCCGGGCCGACTGACCGGCTGGCACTTCGACCAGTACTTCCGCTATCGGGGGCAGCAGCCCTACGAGATGGGGGGCGAGGGCTGGATTCGCTCACCCCAGAGCTGGGCGCACCTGCGGCGGGTGCGCCGCAACGACCTGTTCCTCTGCTACCAGAGCGACGAGCGGCGCATCTATGGTCTGGCTCGCGCCGCCGGCTCCGCCTACGAAGCCGTCCCCGGCGCCGGCCGCTTCAACTCGATCGATTTCGCCCCCGGCGGCCTGCGCTTGAGGAAACCCGTGGACGTGACCTCCCCGCCCCACCGTGCCATCTTCGCCCATGTCCGCGCCTTCACCGTTCCCTCCCGCGGCACCATCCATCCGCTGGCAGCGGATGAGCTGCGTTACGTGCTGCGTGTTCTCGCTGCCGAGAATCCCGAGCAGCGCGATGCCATCCGCGGCTGGCTCAGGCGGTGCTGAGTGCTGAGTGCTGAAAGCTGATACCCGACAGTTGACAGCTGAAATGCCGGAACCCGGAACCCGAAACCTGGAACTCGAAACCTGGAACCTGGAACCTGGAACCTGGAACCTGGAACCTGGAACCTGTGCCGCCCTTTGCCGTTGTTTCTTTCCTTGGCGGCGATATACCATACTCGACGCATATCTGGACTTATGGGAGGAACGAGAGCCATGTCAGACGTGAGCCGCAGGGACTTTGTGAAGGGTGCGGTGGCGGCGACGGCCCTCAGCGCGGCTTCTTACGGCCGGGTCTTGGGCGCCAACGACCGGCTGCACATCGGGATCATTGGGCCGGGGCAGCGCGGGCGCAGCTCGTTGATGCGCAACTTCCTGGCCTGGGCGCCGGAGATGAATGCGGAGATGAGCGCAGTCTGCGACATCTGGTCGAGGAACCGCGAGCGGGCCGCCGAGATGGTGAAGCGGGCCACCGGGCGCGAGCCCAAGCTGTACCGCAATATTGACGAGATCCTGGCCGACAAGGAGGTGGACGGCGTGCTCATCTCCACCGCCGACTTCCAGCACGCCAGGATGGCCGAGCAGGCGGTGAAGGCGGGTAAGGACGTTTACTGTGAGAAGCCGATGGCCACCGTACTCCAGCAGGCCAAGGACCTGGTGAAGACGGTGAAGGAGTCGCGGCAGGTGGTGCAGGTCGGCACCCAGCGGCGCAGCGACGGCAAGTACCGTCACGCCCAGCAGATGATGAAGGAGGGGGTCATCGGCGACGTCAAGCACGTGGACATCCGCTGGAACGTGATGTCCTCGCGCTGGCGCCGGGCTGACGTCAACGAGGTGGAGGAGAAGGACACCGACTGGAAGCGCTTCCTGATGTACCGGCCCTGGCGGCCCTTCGACAAGCACCTCTACATGGAGTGGCGGCTGTACCGCGACTTCTCCGGCGGCATCCCCGACCAGTGGCTGTCGCACCAGCTCGACGTGGTGCACTGGTTCACCGGCGACGTGCACCCGCTCTCCTGCATGGCCAGCGGCGGCGTCTATTACTGGAAGGACGGGCGCGAGAACGAGGACACCCTCACCGTCGTCTACGAGTACCGCAGGGGCTTCCAGGTCACTTACCAGAGCCGGCTGACCAACGGGTCGGACGACCCCAGCGAGCTGTTCTACTCGCCGCAGGGCATGCTGAACACCATCGCCATGACGGTGAGCGGCGAGGGCGCCGAGGAGAAGTACCGCAAGCGCGGCCTCACCAACATCGAGGCCTTCCCCGAGCCGCGTCCCCGCAACGCCCCCACCGGGCCCAGCAACGAGCCCAACGCTCCCACGGTCGGCGACGCCACCCCCGCCCACATGCACAACTGGCTGGACTGCATGCGCAGCCGCAAGCAGCCCAACGCCGCCGTGGAGGACGGCTTCCAGAGCTCGGTGGTCTCGCTGATGGTGCTCCAGTCGCTGCTCACCGGCAAGAAGGTGTACTTCGACACCAAGAAGCTGGAGATCGTCGAGAGGCTGTAGGCTTTAGGCTCTGGCCGGTAGGCCGCGGGCTTGGCGCCGCAGTGGCAGGTAGCAGACTCCCTGCCACCTGTCTTCTGCAGCCAACTTCAACCCAGCTGGCGCTGCTGAGAGCCTACCTGGTGTTGGGCCGATTAACTGCTTCTGACCTCTTGATTCCCGCCAACCGGCGGGTACCATCGGGCCGTGCATCTCTTATCGTTGCTTGCTTACATTCTTTCTTCGCCACTCACCGGAAACTCAGAACATCATGCCCTCATTCGCTTTGCCCGCTCTTCCTACCGTTCCTCCCACAATGCCCACCAGCGACGCCACCTACCTGCACTGGGTCAAGAGGTTTAGCACCGCCCGGTGGAACCTGGTCAACAGCGGTATCCTGGCGGTGAAATGGGCTGAGCTGGGCGTGGATCCGGCGTTGTTCGAAATCACCGGCGATAACGGGTACGGCTGGGGCCCGCTCGTGGAGCGCATTGCGGCCCGCTACAGCGCCAAGCCGGAGAACGTGGTGATCGCCCAGGGTGCCTCGCTGGCCAACTTCCTGGTGATGGGGGCGCTGCTGAAGCCCGGCGACCAGGTGCTGATGGAAAGCCCCTGTTACGAGCCGCTCTACCGGGCCGCCCAGTTCCTGGGCGCCGAACTGCGTTTCTTCGACCGGCGCTTCGAGGACGGCTACCGCGTGGACCCCGACCGCGTGGCCCGCGCCTTGACGCGGCGCACGCGCCTGGTGGCGCTGACCAACCTGCACAACCCCACCGGCGTTTTCCTGAACGACGAGACGTTGCGCCGCGTCGGGGAAGTGGCCGCCCGGGTGGGCGCCTGGGTGCTGGTGGACGAGGCCTACCAGGAGTTCATCCCCAACGCCCGGCCTGCCTTCCATCTCGGCGACCGCTTCATCTCCACCAACAGCCTCACCAAGGTCTATGGCCTGGGCGGCCTGCGCTGTGGCTGGGTGCTGGCCTCCGCCGAGGTGGCCGAGCACGCCCGCCGGGTCACCAACTGCGTCCACGGCGAAGGGGTGCTGCTGGGCGAGATCGTCTCTTGCGTGGCCTTCGACCGCATGGACTGGCTCGCCGAGCGCACCCGCCTGCTGATGGCCGCCAACCGGCCGGTGCTCGATTCCTTCCTTCAGGAGAACCGGGGCTGCCTGGAGTGCGTTCCGCCCGACGCCGGCACCATCTGCTTCCCGCGTTTGCGCCACGGCTCTACTCATCGCGATGCCAGCGAACTGGCTCTGCTGCTGCGCCAGAAGTACGAAACCTCGGTCGTGGCCGGCCATTTCTTCGCCGCGCCGCCGGGCTCGCCGGCCGGCGACTGCGCCCACCACTTGCGCCTCAGCTTCGGCAGCAACACCGACACCGTGCGCGAGGGCCTGGCCCGCGTCTCCCTCGCCCTCACCGACCTCTGTCATGGCGCTGCCGGCTCGTGAATGTCCGATTTGGAAAAGCACCGGGACTACTATCGAAAGGCGATCCAGTTCCCCGGCGTGAGTGGCTTCCAGATCTTGGAGCTGCTGGATGTGCGCAGCAAGCTCGCCGGAGGGGAAAGCGAACTGGACGCCGCGCAGCGTGTTCAACTGGAAGAAGCCGACAGCCGATTTCTCCGGGATGCCCCTGCCTCTTACGAGAGCGTGGCCCGGATCGGAGATCTGGGCGAACTCCGGCGCCGCGCTGGCGTTCCCTGTTCCCACTGGTGGTGGTACCTGGAGAAACTCGCCCATCGCGAGCCGGTCAAAGCCTGAGCCCGGCCCCCTCGATGCTCGGTCCCTCCGGAACAACCTCCTCGTTGACTATTCCGCGGGCTTTCCTGATTGCCAGTCGGGTTGACCCACCCTCCAAAGGGCACTAGGCTTGGCCGCACAGGAGACCAACCAATGAGCAGCCAGCCAACCGCAAAGCTTTTCGACTTGTCCACGGGCAGGGTCATTGCCCAGCTCGACGAAAGACAACTGGCATTGCTCAGAAGCCTTCTCGTTCAGGAGTCTCCAACCGACGCCGAGTTCCTCATCAACGGGGACACGCTCGCTTACATGCGGCAGCAGGGTGCCGGGGAACTCGCCGAGCTACTGGCGCCTGCGCTAGCAGGGCGGGCGCAGTTAGCAGCGGCCTATGCGCCGCTGGCAGCAACCGGCACCGGTAGAGTGCGTGGTAGGCTGTTGCACCTCGAGAGCGCGGCGCCCGCCGTCGGGCACAAGGTAGAACTGTACGACGAGGACATCGCGTCGGATGACCTACTGGGGTGGTGTTACACCGATCAGGAGCGCCGATTCGAATGCGCATTTGAGGAGTCGGCTTTCAAGAACCAGACGCTGGCTGATCTTGAGGGCAAGCCCGAAGTGAAACTGGCGGTCTATCAGCCGAAAGGGCACAAGCTCGGCGTCGTTGGGATAGTACAGAGCCTGGAAGCGGACTTCGGGGAGATGTTTGTCTCTGGCTCCGGGCTCATCGCCCCAGTCCTGGATACTTCCGCCGCGTCCATCTGCCCGAAGTGCGGCGCCACCTACCGGGCCGGCTTTGCGGTCTGCAACGACTGCCAGGCACCGCTACGGCCCCTGCAGCAGGCCGCCCGGGTTTGACCCCCTCAACTCCGACAGCCGCCGTCAGGAAGCAAACCACGCGGCCCGGAAATGCTGCTTCCCCCGGCATGGCAAGGCGCACACCGCGTCGGGCACACTCTTGCTAAAGAGATACTCGTGTTCCTCCTTTGGTTGCGGCCGGGCCGCGCTGTCTCTCCCCAGAAACTCCCCCACCTGGGAGGAGGATGCGCTGGGGGCAGGAAAAGCAGACTCCTCGGCCGCCGCGGCTGTCTCGCAATGAGTGTTCGTCCCGGCCGATAGCGAGCATCGGTCCATTGTGCGTTCCCTTACGGTCGCGCCTCGGATCAGAGACGCGCTTCCATAAATCCGAGGCGCGATCCCGCAGGGTGGGTTGACCGCTCCGGGGTGGTAGAGCTAATGTAGGCGCCACGCAAACCCCTGGGGAGTCGGAGGGTGCGCCATGCAGCCGCCCGTAGCACCAGATGACCCGGAACTCATAGCCCTCCGCCAGCGCGAGCAGCACTACCGGACGGTGGTCGAGAGCAGCCAGGGGTTGATTTGCACGCACGACCTGGACGGGGTGCTGCTGTGGGTCAACGCGGCGGCCGCGCAGATGCTCGGCTACGACCCGGCCGAGATGGTGGGGCGGAACCTGCGCGAGTTCCTGCTGCCGGGCCTGGGCCACCTGTTCGATCAGTACCTGGAGCGCATCCGGCAACAGCCCACCGACAGCGGCCTGCTGCGCCTGCTCACCAAGAGCGGCGAGGAGCGCATCCTGATGTACCGCAACTCCCGCCAGGAGATTGACGGGCGGCCGTACGTGGTGGGACACGCGCTGGACATCACCGAGACCAAGCGGGCCGAGGCGGCCCTGCGCGAGACCGAGTATCGGCTCCAGGCCATCCTGGACAACACCACCGCGGTGATCTACGTCAAGGACCGCGGCGGCCGCTACCTCCTGGTGAACCGCCGCTTCGAGAGGCTGTTCCACGTGCGCCGCGAGGAGATCCGGGGCAAGACCGACCGCGACATCTTCCCCGAGGAGATGACGGCCGCGTTCCAGGCCAACGACCAGAAGGTGCTGGAGAGCGGGGCGCCGCTGGAATTCGAAGAAGTGGCGCCGCACGACGACGGCCCGCACACCTACATCTCCATCAAGTTTCCGCTCCAGGACCCGCAAGGCGTGCCCTACGCCGTCTGCGGTATCTCCACCGACATCACCGAGCGCAAGCGGGCCGAGGAGGCGCTGGCCCGGGCGCGCGACGAGGCTGTCAAGCTGACGCAGCTCAAGTCCGACTTCGTGGCCAACGTCAGCCACGAGATTCGCACGCCGCTGAACGCGGTCATCGGCATGACCGCGCTGCTGAAGAACACCGAGCTGCAGCCGCCGCAGCGCGAGTTCGTCGAGACCATCCACAACTCCGGCGAGGCGCTGCTGAAGATCGTCAACGACATCCTCGATTTCTCCAAGATCGAGGCGGGGCGCATGACCCTGGAGGAGGTGGACTTTGACCTCCACGCGGTCATCCGGGAAGCCCTGGGATTGGTGGCGGGGCGGGCGCGCGCCAAGGGTCTGAAGGTGCGCGTGCGGGTGGCCGAGGAGGTGCCGGCCACCTGGCGCGGCGATCCCGGCCGGCTCCGCCAGGTGCTCACCAACCTGCTGGGCAACGCCGTGAAGTTCACCGAGCGCGGCGAAGTAGCCCTGCGCGTGGCGCGGGAGAGCGAGGCCGACGGCCGCACCGCACTGCGCCTGGAGGTGCGCGACACGGGCATCGGCATCTCCGCCGAGGGACAGTCGCGCCTGTTCCAGGTGTTCAGCCAGGCTGACACCTCCACCACCCGCCACTACGGCGGCACCGGGCTGGGGCTGGCGATTTCCAAGCAACTGGTGGAACTGATGGGCGGCCGGATCGGCGTGGAGAGCGCGCCGGGGAAGGGTTCGCTGTTCTGGTTCACGGCGCCGCTGGAAGAGCAGCCGGCCGCCACACCCCTTCCCGCACCTGCCGTGTTGCCCGCCCACCCGGCCGCCCGCCGCAAGCATTTCCGCGTGCTGCTGGTGGAAGACAACCCCGTGAACCAGCGTGTGGC
>CAYVGN010000151.1:3807-7278 GCA_964451215.1 uncultured Acidobacteriota bacterium | reverse complement strand
GACCGGCCCCGCCACCTGCCACCTGGGCTACCGGAGCTGTTTCTTCCGGCGGCTGGACGGCCCGGCGCTGGAACCGATCGAGCCGCCTGCCACTACGGACCGGGCGCCCGGTTCGCCGCCGCGACCGCCGGGCACAGAAGCCGCCAACGGAGGTGCAAAGCGATGAAGCTGCGGCTGGGTATCCCCAAGGGCAGCCTGCAGGACGCCACCATTGACCTGTTCCGCCGCGCGGGCTTCAACATCAATGTCAGCCTACGCTCCTATTTCCCCACCGTGGACGATGAGGAGCTAGAACTGATGCTCATCCGGGCGCAGGAGATGTCGCGCTATGTCGAAGACGCCATCCTCGACGCCGGGCTGACCGGGCGCGACTGGATCCTGGAGAACGGCTCCGAGGTGGTGGAGGTCGCCGACCTGGTCTACGCCAAGCAGAGCTTCGGCAAGGTGCGCTGGGTGCTGGCCGTTCCCGAGAGCTCCCCCATCCAGGGCCCCCGCGACCTGCAAGGCAAGATTGTGGCCACCGAACTGGTGCGCACCACCGAGCGCTACCTGGAGTCGCACGGGGTGAAGGCGAAGGTGGAGTTCTCCTGGGGCGCCACCGAGGTCAAGCCGCCGGTGCTGGCCGACGCCATCGTCGAGGTCACCGAGACCGGCTCCTCGCTCCGCGCCAACAAGCTGCGTATCGTGGACACCGTACTGGAGTCCAATACCAAGCTGATTGCCAACTGCCAGGCCTGGCAGGAGGAGTGGAAGCGCCGGAAGCTGGAAAGCGTCAGGATGCTGCTGGAGGGCGCGATCCTGGCCTACGGGAAGGTGGGGCTGATGCTCAACGTGCACCGCGACAATCTGCTGGCGGTGCTGGAGGTGCTTCCCGCCCTGCGCCGGCCCACCATTTCCCCGCTGAGCGAAGAGGGTTGGGTGGCGGTGAACACTATTCTCGACGAGAAGGTAGCCCGCGACATTATTCCCCGTCTGAAGCAGGCGCAGGCGCAGGGGATCGTGGAGTACCCGTTGAACAAGATCATCATGTGAGGGAGGCTTTAGGCTCTAGGCTTTAGGCTTGAGGCTCGTTCCGCGGTGCCCGGCAGGTCAAGCCTGATGCTTACAGCCTATAGCCTATAGCCTATAGCCTATAGCCTAAAGCCTGATCTATGCGCATCGTTTCCAAGCGCGCGGATGTGGAACGATTCCTGGCGGGGCGGCGGCTGGCCCTGGAGCGTGCCGAGCGGGTGGCGCGGCCCATCCTGGCCGCAGTGCGCCGGGACGGAGACCGCGCCCTGGCGGCCTACACCCGCCGCCTGGACGGCTACCGGGGGCCGCTGCGGCTGGAGCCCGCCGAGCTGGAGTGTGCCTGGCGCCAGACGGCGCCCGAGTTGCGCCGGGCCATCGGGCAGGCTGAGCGCAACATCGCTCGCTTCGCCCGCCTGCAGATGCCGCGGCAGTGGCGGCGCAGCGTAGCTCCGGGCGTGGTTGCCGGGCAACTGGTTCGGCCGCTGGCCAGCGTGGGCTGCTACGTCCCGGGCGGGCGCTTTCCGCTGTTCTCCACGGCCCTGATGACCGCCGTCCCCGCCCGGGTGGCCGGCGTGGAGCGCGTCTTTATCGCATCGCCGCGGGCCGCCCCGCTGGTGCGCGCCGCCGCTCACGCCGCCCGCGTCACCGCCCTCTTCGCCATCGGCGGCGTGCAGGCCATTGCGGCGTTGGCCTTCGGCACCGAGACCGTGCCCAAGGCTGACAAGATCGTTGGTCCTGGGAACGTCTACGTAACCGCCGCCAAGAAGCTGCTGGCCGGCGAGGTGGCCATGGACTTCCTGGCCGGGCCCACGGAGGTTGTGCTGGTGGCGCGGGACGGGAATCCCGAGTGGCTGGCGGCCGACCTGCTGGCGCAGGCCGAGCACGATCCGCAGGCGGCCGCCATCCTGGTAACGCCGTCGCGGGCGCTGGCGCGGGCCGTCGCCCGCCACATCCCGCCCCGCTGGAAGAACTGCATGGCGCTGGTCACTGGCACCCTCGACGAGGCCCTGGAACTGGCCAACCGCATCGCCCCGGAGCACCTCTCTCTGGCCGATCCACGCTGGGTGGAACGCGTCCAGAGTGCGGGCAGCGTCTTCTTGGGGCCCTACAGCCCGGAGGCGGCGGGCGACTACGCCTCGGGGCCCAACCACGTGCTGCCCACTGCGGGCGCAGCCCGCTGGCGCGGCGGCCTCTCGGTGCTGGACTTCGTCAAGATCATCACCGTGCAAGAGCTGAGCCGGGAGGGCCTCCGCCGGCTGGCGCCTGCCATCACCACCCTGGCGCGCGCCGAGGGCCTGGAAAACCACGCCCGCTCCGTCGAGGTACGCCTTCGAGAAAATGTAGGGGCGGAGCCTGCCCCAGCCGCCCGAGGACTGCGGGGCACCCGGGCAGGGCAAGCCCTGCCCCTAGTTGCCATGGGAGGCGGGCGATGAAGCCGCGGGAAAGCGTAGCCCGCATGGACCGCTACGCGCCGCCGTCGGCGGGGCGCGAAGGACGGCTGCGCCTGGACTTCAACGAGAACACGGTGGGTTGCTCGCCGCGGGTGCTGCGCGCCCTGCGGCGCTACCTGACCCGCGACCGCCTGGCGAGCTACCCCGAGTACGAGTCGGCGCGCCCGCGGCTGGCCGCCGCCTTCGGTCACCGGCCGGATGAGACCATCATCACCAGCGGCACCGATGAGGCCATCCAGCTCACTGTGAACACCTTCGTGGATGCCGGCCAGCGAGTGGTTATCTCCGAGCCCACCTTCGCCATGTACCGCTTCTATGCTTCGCTGGCCGGCGCGCAGGTAGTCAGTGTGCCGCCGGCCGAGGACCTGGTGTTCCCGGTTGAGGCGGTGCGGCAGGAGGTGCGGGCCCAGGGCGCGCGGGCGATCTTCATCGCCAACCCGAACAATCCCAGCGGCACGGCAGTCGCCCCGGAGGCGATTGAGACGCTGGTGGCAGACTTCCCTGAGACGCTGGCGCTGGTGGACGAAGCCTACTTTGACTTTTACGGGCACACCTGCCTGCCGCTGGTGGATCGCTACCCGAACCTGCTGGTCTCGCGGACCTTCTCCAAGGCGCAGGGGCTGGCGGCGTTGCGCATCGGCTGCCTGTTCGCCCGGCCGGAAACGGCGGCCCACCTGCGCAAGGCCCAGTCCCCTTACAGCGTCAACTCGCCGGCGCTGGCGGCGGCGCTGGAAGCCGCCGACGACCGGGAGTACACCCGCAGGTACGTGGCCGCGGTGCTGCGCTCGCGGGCGCTGCTGGAGCGCGCCTTCCAGCGCCGCGGCATTCCCTACGTGCCCAGCCAGGCCAATTTCCTGCTGGCGCGCTTCGGCGACCGGGCCTGCGCCGTGCGCGACGGCCTGCGCGCCCGCGGCATCCTGGCGCGCGACCGCAGCTATGAATTGCCCGGCGCCGTGCGTTTTACACTGGGCACGGTTGCTCAGACGCGCCGGCTGATTCGGGCGCTGGA
>CAYVGN010000151.1:0-3707 GCA_964451215.1 uncultured Acidobacteriota bacterium | reverse complement strand
TGCGTTTTACACTGGGCACGGTTGCTCAGACGCGCCGGCTGATTCGGGCGCTGGACCAGATACTTTGATTCACCGCAAGGGCGCAGAGAACGCAGAGGCCATAGTGTGCTGTCTTAGAAATGCCTCTACACCTGTCATCCCGAGCGAAGTGAGGGATCTGCTTTATGCACAACGACAAACAGCAGATTCCTCGCTGTGCTCGGAATGACAACTTAATCTGGGACAGCACAATGGATAGCAAAGCTCGGCGATCTCTGCATCTCCGCGGTGACTGCTGCCGCATATGAGGAGGCGCACGGCCACGGTGGAGCGCAACACGGCGGAGACGCGCATCCGCGCCCGGCTGGTTCTGGACGGCCACGGCCGCTACCGCGTGCGCACCGGCGTGCGCTTCCTGGATCACATGCTGGAGCTGTTCGCGCGGCACGGCGGCTTCGACCTGGAGCTGGAAGCAAAGGGCGACCTGGACGTGGACCAGCACCACACGGTGGAGGACGTGGGCATCGTGCTGGGGCAGTGCTTCGACCGCGCCCTCGGCGACCGCCGCGGCATCAACCGCGCCGGCTACTTCCTGATGCCGATGGACGAGACGCTGGCCCTGGCGGCGGTGGACTTCGGCGGCCGGCCCCTGCTGGTCTACCACGCCCCGCTGCGCGTGCGCAGGGTCGGCGACCTGCAGGCCGAGTTGCTCGCGGACTTCTTCGCAGGCTTTGCCAGCCAGGCACGGGCCACCGTCCACCTGAAGCTGCTCTACGGCCGGTCCTCGCACCACAAGGTGGAAGCGCTGTTCAAGGCCTTCGCCCGCGCGCTGCGGGTGGCCTGCTCGCGCGACCGGCGCCTGGCGCGCGCCCTGCCCAGCACCAAGGGCTTGTTATGATCGCGGTCATTGATTACGGCGCGGGAAACCTTCGCTCGGTGGCGAACGCGCTGGCAGCGCTGGGCGCCCCCTTCTTCATCACCAGCGACCCGCAGGGGTTGGAACGCGGCTCGGCGATCCTGCTGCCCGGCGTCGGTCACTTCGGGCAGATGATGCAGGCGCTCGACTCGGCGCGCCTCACGCCGGCGCTGCAGCGTCGCCTGGAGGCTGGCACACCCTATCTCGGCATCTGCCTGGGCCTGCACGCGCTGTTTGAGGCCAGCGAGGAGGCGCCCGGGGTACGCGGGCTGGGTCTGGAACCGGGCGCCGTCCGCCGGTTCCCGAGCGGCCTGCGTGTGCCGCACATGGGCTGGAGCAGCGTCGAGCCGGTCGCGGCGGGCATCCTGGCCCGCCCCGCCATGTACTACTTTGCGCATTCTTACTATGTCCCGGAAGGCGTGGCCGGAACCGCCGCCCTCGCCCGCCACGGCGTCCCCTTCACTGCCGTCCTGGCTCGTGACAACCTGGCGGGCTCACAGTTCCACCCGGAAAAATCCGGCCCCGCCGGGCTGGAATTCCTGCGTGCCTGGGTGGAATCAGCGCTGGTCGAAAGTCCCAGGTCCCAAATCCCAGGCGCCAGGTCCGGTTAATCTTTCGACCTGGGACGAATGTTACATTCACGCTGATGCGAGGCGCGACCGTGAGGGAGCGCACTTGCCGCTGAGGAAATGCCGGCCAAACGCATCATCGCCTGTCTGGACGTGAAGGACGGACGGGTCGTCAAAGGCGTGCAGTTTGTCCGGCTGCGCGATGCGGGCGACCCGGCCGAGCTGGCGGCCGCCTACAGTTCGGCCGGCATTGACGAGGTCGTGTTCCTGGACATTAGCGCCTCGGCCGAGAACCGGGGCCTGATGGTGGAGACGGTGGAGCGTACGGCCCGCCAGGTGTTTATCCCGCTGGCGGTAGGCGGCGGCGTTCGCTCGGTCGAGGACGCGCGGCGCCTGCTGCGCGCCGGGGCGGACAAGGTCTCGGTGAACACCGCGGCGGTCGAGCGTCCGGCGTTGCTCAGCGAGTTATCGCAAGAATTCGGCGCGCAGGCGGTGGTCCTGGCGATTGACGCGCGGCGGCGCGAGAGCGCCTGGCGGGTCTATACCTACGGCGGCCGGGAGGAGGTGGCTCGCGACGCCGTCGAATGGGCCGCCGAAGGCCAGCGGCTCGGCGCCGGCGAAATCCTGCTCACCTCCATGGACTGCGATGGCACCAAGGCCGGCTTCGACTGCGAGCTGACCCGCGCGGTCTCCCGGGCGGTCAGCATCCCGGTGATTGCTTCGGGCGGCGGCGGCTGCCCCGAGCATTTCTACGACGTGCTCACCGCCGGGGAGGCCGACGCCGCCCTGGCCGCCTCCATCTTCCACTACGGCGAGATCGCCGTCACTGAATTGAAGCGCCATTTGCATCAGCGTGGCGTGGAAGTGCGGATTGAATGAAGAATGAAGAATGAACAATGAAGAGTGAAGAGTGAAGAATGAGGACGAAGTTGCTGCATTCAGTCAAGCCTTCGTCATTCTTAATTCTTAATTCTTCATTCTCCATTCTTAATTCTTATGATCATTCCCTCGATTGACCTGATGGAGGGCAAGGCTGTGCAGTTGGTGCGCGGCCGCCAGAAGGCGCTGGAGCGTGAGGACGCGCTGGCGCAACTGGAGGTGTTCGCCGGCTTCCCGGAGATCCAGGTGATTGACCTGGACGCGGCGCTGGGCACCGGCAGCAACGACTGGCTGGTGCGTGACCTGTGCGCCCGCGCCCACTGCCGCGTCGGCGGTGGCGTGCGCACCAGCGGGCGCGCCAGCGAGCTGGTGCGCCACGGCGCCCGCAAGGTGATCGTCGGCACCGCGGCGTTTCACCCCGCCGGGATCAACTTCTCCTTCCTGGAGTCGCTGGGGCCTGCCGTGGGGATGGGCCGCGTGATCATCGCGCTCGATTCCGAGGAAGGCCGGATCGTGGTAAAGGGCTGGCGCCAGGCGACCGAGCTGCGCGCGGAGCGGATTGTGAAGGAACTGGAGCCGTACTGCGGCGAGTTCCTGTGCACCTGCGTGGACAGCGAGGGCACCATGACCGGCACCGATCTGGACTGGTTCCGCCGCCTGCGCGATGCCACCTCGCTGCCCATCACCGCCGCCGGGGGCATCGCCACCATGGAGGAGATCGCCGCGCTGGACGAGATGGGCATCCACGCTGCGCTGGGCATGGCGGTCTACACCGGGCGCCTGCGGATCGAGGAGCTGCGCGCCTTCCGCCCGCGCACGCTCGGCGCGAGCTGGTAAATCCACAGATTGCACAGATCACACAGATTACAGAGAGCCTATCTTTGAAATCTGCGCAATCTGTGGATGGGAGTCTTTTGTGCCTCGGTGGCAATTGCTCTTCCTGTTGGCGGTCGGGGCGGGTGTGCGCTTTTGGGCGCTGGACCGCCATGGCCTCTGGACCGACGAGTTCTTCACCCTGCGCCACCTTGGCCTGATCTGGGCGCCGCTGGCGCCCGCCGAGGCCATGCCGCCGCTTTACTTCCTGTTGCTGAAATACTGGGGAGCCGTTGCCGGAACGACTCCGAGCGCTCTGCGCGCCTTCTCCGCTCTGTGGGGCGTGGCGGGACTGGTGATCGTCTGGGGGGCGGCGGCCCGGCTGTTTTCGCCTCGCGCCGGCCTGTTCGCCCTGGCGCTCACCGCTCTTTCCCCCTTCCACCTTGCCTATAGCCAGGAAGCGCGCCCTTACGCCATGGTGTTCGCTTTGAGCGCTGCTTCCATGTGGTCGCTGGCGGAAGTAGCGCAGCTTTCGGGGGAGATGCGCTCCC
>CAYVGN010000150.1:3965-7292 GCA_964451215.1 uncultured Acidobacteriota bacterium | reverse complement strand
GGTAGGTGCGGGGCGCGCGCTGCCGCCGCAGCCCCGCCCACTCGATCATCTGCACGAACGGGGTGCCGCTGCCGTCCAGGATGGGCAACTCCAGCGAGTCAATCTCGATGATGGCGTTGTCAATCCCACAGCCCACCAGCGCCGAAAGCAGGTGCTCGGTGGTGGAGATCAGCACCCCCTTTTTCATCAGGCTGGTCGCGTAGCTGACCCGGGCCACATGTTTCCAGCTCGCTTCGATCTCGAAGTTGTCCAGGTCCAGGCGGCGGAACACGATGCCGCGTCCGGCCGGCGCCGGCAGGATGCGGATGCTCACCCGCACTGCACTGTGCAGACCGATACCAGAGGCTTCGACCGGCGTGCGAACCGTAGTTTGAACTGAGAGCAGGGGGATTACTCCTGCGTTGTAGTCCTGTCGCTTCAGGCCCCTATTGCCGTAGCACGCGGGGGGCCGACCGCACCCGCCGGCTAATCCCTTTATCATACAAGCAGTTAGCAAAGTCGGGCGCCGGGGCCCCTGTTGCGTTTTCGCCACACTCCCGCCTGCCGCTGCCACACCCCGCGAGCAACACCATCCATCGAGGCGCGGCCTCGCCGCAGCCAGTCGGGGTGGTAACTTCAGGTGGCCACCCTTTGGGCCCGGCGCCCGCCGCCCGCTGTGCCATCCGGCCCACGGCCTGATGCTACAATGGGCCTATGGCAGGATGCCCGGGGCGGCTCTTCCTCATCGACTCGATGGGGTACATCTTCCGGGCCTACCACCAGCCGCAAACGCAGAGCTTCTACACGCGCTCAGCAATGCCCACAGGGGCGATTTTCGTCTTCAACAACATGCTGCGGAAGTTGCTGGAGGCGCACCGGCCACAGTATGTGGCGGCGGTGTTTGACGCGGCCGGACCCACCTTCCGCGACGAGATATTCGCCCAGTACAAGGCCAACCGCCCGGAAATGCCCTCAGAACTGGCGCAGCAACTCCCATACATCCACCGCCTGCTGGAGGCCCTGCACATCCCCATGCTGGAGTTTTCCGGCTACGAAGCCGACGACGTCATCGGCGCGCTGGCGCAGCAAGCGGCCCAGGCGGGCCTGGACGTGACCATCGTCTCCAGCGACAAGGACATGCTGCAACTGGTCAGCGGCGGCGAGACGGCCGGCGCCATCTCCGTGCTGATCCCCACCAAGGACGACCTGGTTTGTGACGCGGCCAAGGTGGAGGAACTGCTGGGTGTCCCGCCGAAGCTGGTGCCCGACGTGATGGCGCTGCGCGGCGACCCCATCGACAACATCCCCGGCGCTCCCGGGATCGGCGAGAAGGGCGCGCGCCAACTGATCCAGCGCTTCGGCTCCGTGGAGGCGGCCCTGGAGCACGCCGCTGAAGTGGAGCGGAAAACCTACCGCGAGTCGCTGCTGAACTACCGCGACCAGATCCTGCAAAGCAAGAAGCTGGCCACCATTGAGACCTCCGTCCCGGTGAAGCTGGACCTGGAAGCCATCGCCGTCCGCGAGCCGCGGCGGGAAGCGCTTCGCCAGCTCTACCAGGAACTGGAATTCCACAGCCTGGTTCCGGAGCTGCTGCCGAAGCCGGACGTGCGCGAAAAAGACTACCGCGAACTCTCGAGTGAGACCGAGGCGCGGGCGTTGCTGGAGAAGCTTCCGGAAAGAACGGCGCTGGCGGCGGTGGGCGAAGCGGAAGGCGAAACGGGCGCGGAAACAGGGGAGTTGAAGTTCGCGCCGGCGGCGGGCGGCCTGGGCCTTTCCCCGCAGCCGGGCCTGGCCCGCACCCTGCCCTGGGGCCTGATCCCGGTGGCGCGCGAGTGGCTGGAGTCGGCCGAGCGGACCAAGGCGGTGGCCAACGCCAAGACCGCCCTGCGGGCCCTGCGGGCGGCCGGCATCGAGCTCCGCGGCGTCCAGGACGACATCACGCTGTACTCCTACCTGCTCGACCCTACCCTGGCCAACCACGAACTGGAGGAGGTAGCCAAGCGGCATGCCGGCGCGCTGGTGGGGCAGGACCCGTCTCAGCGCGCTGACCTGGTCGGGCAGCTCGCCCGCCTGCTGGCCCCAGAGCTGGAACAGGCCGGGTTGCGCCGGCTCTACGAACAGATCGAGTTGCCGCTGGCGCCGGTGCTGGCCGACATGGAAGAGGTCGGCGTGCGCGTGGATGGCGACCAACTGGCCCGCCTGTCGGAGCAACTGGCCGGACAGATCGAGGCGCTGACCGCCGAGATTTACCGGCTCTGCGGCGCCGAGTTCAACATCAACTCCCCGCAGCAGTTGAGCAAGGTGCTGTTCGAGCAGCTCAAGCTGCCCGCGCCCGTCAAGTACGGCAAGGGCAAGGTCTACTCCACGGCGGTGGACGTGCTGGAGGAGCTGGCGGAAAAGCACGAAGTGGCGGGCAAGCTGCTGGAGTACCGCCAGCTCAGCAAGCTCAAGGGCACCTACATTGATGCGCTGCCCCGGCTGCTGGACCCGCGGACCGGGCGCATCCACACCACCTTCGACCAGGCAGGAACCGCGACGGGGCGGCTGGCCTCGCACGACCCGAACCTGCAAAACATCCCCATCCGCACCGAACTCGGGCGCCAGATCCGCGCCGCCTTCGTCGCCGCTCCCGGCTGGAAGATCCTGTCGGCCGACTACTCTCAGATCGAGCTGCGCCTGCTGGCGCACTTCTCCGGCGACCCGGCGCTGGTGGACGCTTTCCACCGCAATCAGGACATCCACTCCCGGACGGCCGAACTGGTATTCGGCGTCCCCCCGCTGCTGCAGACGCACGAAGACCGCCGCAGGGCCAAGGCCATTAACTACGGCATCGTCTACGGGCTGAGCCCCTTCGGACTGGCCCAGCAGTTGGATATCGAGAAGTCGGAAGCCAAGCAGTTCATTGACAACTACTTCGCCACCTACGCGGGCGTGCGGCGCTACACCGACAAGTGCCTGGAGGAAGTGCGGCGGAGCGGCGTGGTGCGAACCCTGTTCGGGCGCCTGCGGCCCATCCCAGAAATCAACAGCCGCAACCCGCAGCAGCGAGGATTCGCCGAGCGCACCGCGATCAACAGCCCCCTGCAGGGCACCGCCGCCGATCTGATCAAGCTGGCCATGATCCGCGTCCACCGCGAGTTGAAGGAGCAGGGCCTGCGCACGCGCATGCTGCTCCAGGTCCACGACGAGTTGCTCCTTGAGGCGCCCCAGGATGAGGTGGAAGTCGCCCGCAGGACGGTGAGGCGGGCCATGGAGCAGGCCTGGAAGCTGGACGTGCCACTGCTGGCCGAGGTGGGCGTGGGCGACAACTGGCGCGACGCCAAGTAGAAGGTCTCAGCCGGCGAGCTT
>CAYVGN010000150.1:0-3955 GCA_964451215.1 uncultured Acidobacteriota bacterium | reverse complement strand
GCGCCGAGAACTTTAAACTTTAAACTTCAAACCTCAAACCGTAGACCTCGAGCCGATGATAGGTTTGCTGCGGGGGCGAGTTCTGAAGAAGCAGCCCAACCAGGTGATTCTGGACGTGCAGGGTGTCGGCTACGACGTCAACATACCCGTTTCCACCTACTACCAGCTTCCGGATCCGCCGGCCGAGGTCCAGTTGCAGATCCACACGCACGTGCGCGAGGACACGCTGGCGCTCTACGGTTTCTTGACCACCACCGAGAAGAAGGTGTTTGAGAAGCTGATGAGCGTGTCGGGGATCGGGCCGAAGCTGGCAATTACCATTCTGTCCGGGCTGGAAGTCGAGGAACTGGTGCCGGCCATCCGGCGCAACGACCTGGTGAAGCTGACGCACATTCCGGGCGTGGGGCGCAAGACCGCCGAGCGGATCGTGCTGGAACTGCGCGATAAGATTGCGGAAGCTGAAGCCGAGGGCGCGGTGGCGCGGCGCGGCCTGTCCGAGACCCAGGAGGACGTGCTGTCCGCCCTGCTCAACCTTGGCTACCAGCGGGCGGCGGCGGAAAAGGCGATCAGCCGGGCGGCCGAAGTGGACGGCGCCGCCAGCTTTGACGCGCTGCTGAAGCGAGCGCTGCAGTGGCTGGTGAAAGCGTGAAGAAGGAGTCAGGAGTCAGGAGTCAGGAGTCAGAATTCAGAATGACGCAGAAGCGGGCAGTGGCCGGCGAGGCGTTGGAGGGAGAACGCACCTTCGAATCCACGCTGCGCCCGCGCCACCTGGCCGAGTTCGTCGGCCAGCACAAGGTCAAGGACAACCTGGAGATCGCCATCCAGGCGGCGCGGTCGCGCGGGGAGGCGCTGGACCACGTGCTGCTCTACGGCCCGCCGGGGCTGGGCAAGACCACGCTGGCCTCCATCATCGCCAACGAGCTGGACGTGCGTTTTCAGCAGACCTCCGGGCCGGTCATCCAAATCAAGGGCGACCTGACGGCGATCCTTACCAACGTGACCGAGCGCCAGGTGCTGTTCATAGATGAGATCCACCGGCTGCAGCCCGAGATCGAGGAGATTCTGTATCCGAGCCTGGAGGACTTCCGAGTGGACATCGTGATCGGGCAAGGGCCTGGGGCGCGCACGCACCGGCTGCCGCTGGCCCGCTTCACTTTCGTGGGCGCCACCACGCGGGCCGGCCTGATCAGCGCGCCGCTGCGCTCCCGCTTCGGCATCATCCTCCACCTGGATTTCTACTCGCCCGAGGACCTGGAGGCGATCGTGAAGCGCTCGGCGGCCATCCTGCAGGTGGAGGTGAACCAGGAGGGCGGCCAGGAGATCGCCCGGCGCAGCCGCGGCACGCCGCGCATCGCCAACCGGCTGCTGCGCCGCGTCCGCGACTATGCCCAGGTGCGGGCCGACGGCCGCATCAGCGGCCCGGTGGCCCGCGAGGCGCTGGAGATGCTGCAGGTTGATCCGCTGGGCTTCGACGAAGTCGACCGCAAGCTGCTGCTGACCATCATCGAGAAGTACGGGGGCGGGCCGGTGGGGGTGAATACCATCGCCGCCTCCCTCAGCGAGGAAGTGGACGCCATCGAGGAGATCTACGAGCCGTTCCTCATCCAGTCGGGTTTCCTGAACCGCACCCCGCGGGGTCGGGTGGTAACGGCGCTGGCCTACCAGCACTTCGGCAAGCGCCCCGGCTCTGGCCAGCCCGCTTTGTTTTGACCCGGTCGCCACAGGGGCACAGAGCACCAAGAAGAAATCGGATTCTCTGTGCCTCTGCAGCCGATTCGTTCTTCGGATGAAGAAACGCGTGTATCTGGGGTTGGGGTCGAACCTCGGGGACCGCCGCGCGCACCTGGAGCGCGCGCTGGGGGAGATGCGCGCGCTGGGGATCGAGGTGCTGCGTGTCTCCTCGCTCTACGAAAGCGAGCCGGTTGACTGGAGCGAGCAGCCGTGGTTCTTGAACTGCGTGGTGGAGGCTGAAACCGAGCACATGCCCCGCCAACTGCTCCACAAACTACAGTGTATTGAGTTGCGGCTGGGGCGGCGGCGCTCGGCCCGGCGCGGCCCGCGCACCATTGACATTGACATCCTGCTGTTCGGCGAGCACGTGATGGACACCGAGGAGCTCACCATCCCCCACCCGCGCCTGGCCCGGCGCCGCTTCGTGCTGGAGCCGCTGCGGGAACTGGCGGCCGACCTCCGCCACCCCCTCAGCCGGCGCACCATGGCGGAGTTGCTGGCCGAGGTTCCCGATCGCACCCGCGTCGAGAGAGTCGGGCAGCCGCCCCTGCCTGTTCCCTAAAGCCAGGACTGACTATGCCGCCCAGCTACGAACCGCCACGTCGCCCGGAGTGCTGCGCCGCAGGATCGCCCGCAAGGCCTTGCCGCGCGAGACCGGGATCCCACCCCAGTACCTGGAAGAAGTGGTCAAGGCCTACGAGCACTTCTTTTCCCACTACAAGGCTTCCCGGTTGCTGGCGGTCAATACCAGTGAGATTGATTTCGTGGAGAACCGCGAGGACCTGGAGGAATTGCTGCGACGGCTCACCCAGCCGGTCCACGGCACGCAATACTTCCTACCGCTGAGCTCCGCTTAAGGGCCACCATCGCCGCGGGATGAACCCGCCGCTACATTCGGGACACCAAGGTGGAGCCCTGGGGCGGAATGGCGACAGACGGGGCCTGCCTCTCGAGGGTATGTATAATGGGGTAATGCCCGAGGACGCCAGGAAGAAACTGGAAGAAGAAATCCAGAGAATCGAATACGAGCTGCACAACGAGCTGCCCAAGGAGCTGAAGAAGGCCATTGCCCTCGGCGACCTGAGCGAGAACGCCGAGTACCATGCGGCCAGGCAGCGGCAGGAGATTCTGCGCGCCCGCCTGGAACAGCTCAGGAAGCGGTTGCACGACCTGGCTATGGTGGACCTGTCCAGGATCCCGCGGGACCAAGTCGGTTTTGGTTCGCGGGTGGTCGTCTATGACCAGCAAAAGGAATCGGAAATCGAGTATAAGCTGGTGAGCAGCGAGGAATCCGACGTTTCCAGGGGGCTGATCTCAACTACCTCGCCCATCGGGCGCAGCTTGATGGGCAAGCGAGTCGGCGACGTGGTCAAGGTGCAGACGCCGGCGGGAGCTAAAGAACTGGAGGTGTTGAGGCTCGCGACGATCTACGACGAGTAACCTGTAGCGCCCGGCTCGCTGCCGGGCCTGGCGAGGCTTCCCGCGGGGAGCGGCCCGGGAGCGGGCCAGGCGTTACGTCCCCCCGCCGGGCAGCGCCACAAGCGATGTTGGCCCTCACAAGTCAGATCGGCCGGGCAGGGGGATTCCTGCTCGACGCCATTGTGCGCGCGCTGGCCCTGTCCCGCATTCACCCCAACCTGCTGACGGCCTTTGGGCTGGCCATCAACGTGGGCGCGGCCGTCGCCTTCGGCTACGGCCGCTTCCTGCTGGGGGCCCTGATCGTGCTGGGGGCCTCGTTGTTCGACATGGTGGACGGACGGGTGGCGCGCCGCACCAAGATGGTGACGCCCTTCGGCGGCTTCTTCGACTCGGTGGTGGACCGCTACTCCGACCTGGCGCTCTACTTCGGCCTGCTGGTCTACTACGCCCGCCTGAACCGCTTCTTCTACGTGGTGCTGGTGGCCCTGGCCATGACCGGCTCGGTCATGGTCTCCTACACGCGCGCCCGCGCCGAGTCGCTGATCGGCTCCTGCAAGGTCGGCTTCATGGAGCGGCCGGAGCGCATCGTGCTGATCATCGTCGGCGGCCTGTTCAACCGCATGGCCGCCGTGCTGTGGGTGATCGCCGTGCTGGCCAACATCACCGTGATCCATCGCATCATCTACACCTGGCAGATGACCAGGAAAGCCGAGCGCCGTGACAGCCAGGCGGCCGGCTAGTACCTGCTCAGGGCGGCCACAAGGGCCAATGTCACTTACTTTACGAGTCCGCAGTACCCCGGGGG
>CAYVGN010000149.1:0-7323 GCA_964451215.1 uncultured Acidobacteriota bacterium | reverse complement strand
CATCGCTTACGCCAACGACATGTTCGGGGCGCGCAGCCAGAAGGATGGCTGGCGCAGCGAGCGCGGCCGGATCTATATCCTGTTTGGCGAGCCCCAATCCAAGCAGACGATTACCAACACGCCCGGGCTGAAGAACATCGAGGTCTGGTTTTACGAAGCGCCCGGGAAGATGCAGCGCGTCTCGGCCTTCTTTCGGGTGGTGTTTTACCAGCGGAGCTTGGCCAAGGATTATCAACTTTACGATCCCACTGTGGACGGACCCGAGGAGCTGGTAGAGGGCCCGCACATGATCGCGCCGACGCGCGAAGCGGCTCTCTCTTATATACGAAGGACCGGCGGTCCCGAGCTTTGGCACATCGCCCAGACGCTGGTCCCGAGCGAAGCGCTGGGCGTGGGCTTCTCAGGACAGTCGCAGGTGCTGCTGAATGCGATTGATAATTTCCACAACACGGCCATTAACTCCACCTACGCCGACATGTTCCTGGCCACCCGCGGCTACGTGGCCACCCGACTCACTTTCAGGCACATCCCGCTCAGCTTCCTCCCGGTCACGCTTTACAATCAGCGGCGGGAAGCGTTCCTGCACACCGCCTTTGAAATCCAACCGGAGCACCTGAAGGCCGCCCGGCTGGACACGGGGCGGGTTTACACAGGGCTCACCGTAAAGACGTTTGTGAACGACGCGGACACTAACAAGAACCTGCTGGAGCGCTCCGACCACCTGGAATTCGACTTTGCCGAGAAGGACGGCAAGGTGCTGGCACGGCCGGTGGGCTTCCAGCAGGCGCTGCCGCTGGTGCCAGGGAGGTTCAAGATCGGCTGGATCATCGAGGACGAGGTGGGCGGGCAGTTCACCTGGCACAGCTACCTGACCGAGATTGCCGCGCCAGACCAGCCCAAGGCGATGTTGACCACGCCGCTGATGGCCGGCGCCCACGAGGCACTCCCGGCGAGCGAGGCGAGCAGCCTCCATGCCTTCCGCGTCTCCAATGTCCAGTATCTGACCCGCGCGGCGCGGCTTTACAACCTGGGCGACGATCCCAGCGTTTTCTTCGAGTACCTCTACCCGGTTTCGGGAGGCAAGCCGCAGGTGGGCGACGTTCAGTTCAGCATTGTGGTGCAGAGGCCGGCAGGGGTTGCGCTTCCCGGGCGGCCGGCGGCGCCCGCCGCCGAAGTCCTGCGGATCACGCACAGCATTCCGCGCGACCGGCTGCCGGCCAGCGGCGTGGTTTCGGTACATCGGCCGGTCCCGCGCGACAGGCTGGAGCCGGGCGACTACGAAGTGGTGGTGAGGGCCGAGGATTCCATCGGCAGAGGGGCCGCCGAGGAGCGGACGCGGTTCACCTTCCGGGGCTCGAACCCGCTGGTCCGCCCCCTGCTACGCGAGGTCCCGCCTCAGCCGGCGCGCTTCGGAGAGGGCCTGGTGCTGGAACGCGTGCGGCAGCACCGCGCGCTGGGGCGGTGGGCCGACGCCAGCCGCGAGGGTGAAGCAGCGCTGGCGCGGAACGGGCAGGATTCGGCGGCGCTGCTGAACGCGCTGGCCGAGGTCTATGCCGATGCCGGCGACCGCGCCAGGGCCATCGAAGCGCTGAAGCGCTCGCTGGCCCGCGATCCCAGCCAGGCTGAGGTCCGCGCCCGCCTCGAATCCTTCACCTCCCGGCCCAACCAGTAAGCGTTGGCTGTAGGGCCGACTCTTTAGTCCCGGCTGCGCTCCAATTGCCAGGCGCGCCGGACTAAAGCCGGCCCCTACGTTCAATCCAGCCAGGCTGAGGTCCGCGCCCGCCTCGAATCCTTCACCTCCCGGCCCAACCCGTGAGCGCCGGCCGTAAGGCTGGCCCATACTCCCGGCCGGGCTCCAATTGCCAGGCGCGCCGGACCCAAGCCGGCTCCTACGTCCAATCCAACCCTGAGCTGGCCGCACGGCCTGGACGGAGAAGCCGCCCCTGTGCGGGGCCGCCCCTGCGGATGTGCCCAAGATTACTTGCGGATGAGGAAGGGACAGAGGGAAAGGGCGTCAATGCCACTGGAGTAGAAGACGCGCAGGGCCTCGCCGGGGGTGGCGGCCAGCGGGGCGCCTGGCTCGTTGAAGCTGGTGTTGATGAGCACGGGATGGCCAGTAAGCTGGCCGACCCGCGTCAGCAGCTCGTGGTAGTACTTGTTGGCGGCCCGCGAAACCACGTGAATGCGGGCGCGGTCGCCATTGAAGGCCAAGCCGGGAATGCAGCCGGGATCCTTCACCCGGGCCACTGTGGCCAGGTAGGCGACCGGCGCCGGCCAGCGGTAATCGAAGTAGCGGGCAGCCAGCTCTTCGGTCACTGAAGCGGCCAGCGGCCGAAACGCTTCGCGCCGCTTAGTGTAAGCGTTCAGGTTCTCCTTAACCCAGTGGTCGCGGGGCGCAGCCAGGATGGAGCGGTTGCCGAGGGCGCGCGGCCCGAACTCCGCCGCGCCCTGGAACCAGCCGACAAACAAGCCGCCGGCCAGCAACTGCGCCACCGCCTCCACCATCTGCGGCATGGCCAGGTGCTGGTAGCGGAGGCGGCAGTTGTCGAGGATGTCCTTGATTTGCTGGCCGGAAAACGAGGGCCCGAGCGCCGCCGATATCATGGAGCGCCGCAAGGGAATGCCGGCGGCCTGGGTGGCGGCCATGGCGGCCCCGATAGCGCAGCCGGCGTTGCCGGCAGCCGGGGGAATAAAGCCGTCGCGGAATCCGGCGCGGGTGGCCAGCGCCTCGGCCAGCAGGGCATTGAAGGCCACCCCGCCGCCGAAGCACAGCGCTTCGGTCTTGGTCCGCTTCCGCCAGAACTCGGCCAGTTCCACCAGGGCCACTTCCGTCTCCGACTGCAGGCTGGCCGCCAGGTCGGCCCGCCACTTCTCCGGCATCTGGGCGGCCTTCTTGAGCACACCTCGGTCCGTAGGGGCAGATCTGAGACCCGCCCCCACATCCAAGCCAAGGGCACGGACGAACCGGTCGGAGAGCCGGATGCGGCCCGAGGCAGCGTGACCGAAGCAGTCGGTGTTCAGGCGCAGTTCGCCGCGGCGCAGTGGCGCCAGGGCGCGCCGGAACACCTCTGCAAACTCAGATTCGCCGGCGGCGCTCAGCCACACGGTGCGGTGCACGTCCTCGCCCGGGTCCCAGGCCAGCAGCCGGGTGATCTCGCTGTAGAGCAGGCCGACGGAGTGGGGAAAGGGGGCAGCGGCCAGGCGCTGGATGCGGTCTGCCTCGGCCAGCGAGACGGTGGCGGCGCGCATGGCGGACCCGCTGTCCATGGTGATGACCAGCGCGCGGTCGAAAGAGCTGGGGTAGTAGGCGTAGGCGGCGTGCGCGTAGTGGTGTTCCACCGTGGTGAAGCGGGCGCGGGGGAACGAGGAGCGCAGGATTCGCAGGTCGCGCAACTCCAGCCGCGCCCGGTTCAGGCCGGCGATGCCGTGGAAGATTGAAGCCAGCGGCGCCACCGGGAACTTGCGGCCGCGGAACGCCAGTTCCCGGCCCAGCAGGCGCAACGGTTGCAGATCCACCGCTACGCCCTCCACATCCTCAGCGGCGGCTCCCACCTTGCCCAGGCAGAAGGCGATGGCCTTGTGCGGCACCCCGTGCGGGCTGCGCCGCCCGATCAGCTTGGCTTCCTCGCAGGCCGCCACGATCTCCCCGTCTTTCAGCAGCGCGGCGGTCGCTTGGTAGGAAAGGCCCGAAATCCCCAACACCAGCATCAAGCTCTCAGTCTAGGATTCGAGAGATCGTGTTGCAAGTGGCGAGTCGGGAATGAGGCCTGAAGCTTAAAGCCCACAGCCTGAAGCCTGAAGCCTGAAGACGAGGGCGGCGGCGCCGAGGCAGCCGGCCCGGCGGCCGAGCGCGCTGGGGCAGAGCCGCGCGCGCTGAGCGGCGGGGGTGCTGAGCTGGGCGCGCATCCGCGCGTCTGCTTGCGCCGAGAACCAGGGGAAAGCGGCGGCCACCGAGCCGCCCAGGACAATCACGCCCGGATCGAGCAAGGCCGCGATGATACCCAGCGCCGCCCCGAGCTTGGCTCCGTAGGCTCCCCAGGCCTGCAGCGCAGCCGGGTCCTTTTCTCGCTCGGCTAGGGCCTGGATCTGCTCGGCGCGCCGCTGCTGGCCGGAGATCTCACCGAAGATGCGTGCGACCCCGGCGCCGGAGAGCGCCTCGTCGAACATCAGCCCTTCCAGCAGGCAGCGGCCTACCTCGCCCCCATTGCCGGTGGTCCCTGCGAAGATGCGGCCGTCGAGGACGATGCCGCATCCCAGGCCGGTCCCCAACGTGATGCCGACGACGACCGCTTCGCCACGGCCCGCCCCGAAGGTCGCTTCGGCCAGCGCGAAGCAGTTGGCGTCGTTATCCACCGCCAGCCGCGTCGGGTAGCAGCGGCGGATCACCTCGCCCAGGGCGAAGCCGTGCAGGTGAGGCAGGGTGTCCACGTCGCCGAAGGTGCCGTTGGCGTCAATGGGGCCGGCCGAGCCCAGGCCGATGCCGGCCAGTGCCTCTACCCCCACCCCGCCTTGTTCCAGCGCTTGCTCGATCGCGCGCAGCACGTTCTGCGCCGTTTGTTCGGCCGAAACCGCACCGGTCGCTTCCACCACGATCTCGCTCTGCAGCGAGCCGTCTTCGCGCACCAAGCCGCACGCGATCTTCGTCGCACCCAGATCAATTCCCAGCACAGTTCGCATGGTCTTAGTTTAAGCGCCGGATCCGAAGTGCGAAGTTCAAAGTTTGGCGCTGCTTCTTGGTCTTGACCTTGGACTTTGGACCCGTGTCAAGAAAGGCGGGCGCTATCATAAGTGGAGAGGAACAGCGTCATGGACAACCAGGCCTTCACCAAGGAACTCGAGACTCACGTGCGGCCGGCCACCTTTCCAGTGGCCATTCGCATGTTGCAGCCCGGCGAAGCGGCCCCGGAGAAAGCCCGGCGGCCGGCGCGGGACCTGGGAATCCGGGTGGCGGTGTGCCAGGCGATCGGCATGGGACGGCGCTACGGCTGGACGGTAGCGGTGGGCGGTGACGACATCAACTGCCCGCTGACCAAGACGGCCTTTGGCTGGGAGAAAGAGCTGGCGTACTACACCGCCGGCAATTGCGCCTGCGGCCTGTATACCGAGACCCTGGAGGCCGGGGCGCGGACCGAGACGGCCACCGACAGGTTTCCCTACGGGATGTACGACCGCGTCCTGATCGCGCCATGTGTGCGCGCCGGGTTCCCGCCCCACCTGGTGCTGGTCTATGGAAACGCCGCCCAGGTGATGCGCATGGTGACGGCCGCGCTGTGGAAGCGCGGTGGCGCGCTCCAGGCCAGCTTCACCGGGCGGCTGGACTGCTCCGACGCCATCATCCGCACCATCCTTAAGGACGACTACCAGGTCATCCTGCCCTGTTACGGGGATCGCGTTTTCGGGCAAACCGGGGACAACGAGATGGCCTTCACCATCCCGGTGGGGAAGACGGAGACGTTCGTGGAGGGACTGGAGGGGACGCATCGCGGCGGGATTCGCTACCCGGTTCCCACCTTCCTGCGCTACAGTCCGGAGTACCCCGAGAGCTACAAGAGGCTGGAGGAGCTGTGGGCGCGAGAGAGGCAAGCAGGGGCGGGCTGAAGAGAGGCGGGGCGCAGCGGGCCGAGTACGACGGGGCGGTCATCGAGACCAGCGAGGTGGTGTTCCAGGGGCGGATCTTCCGTGTGACACGGGATACGGTGGTGGAACCGGGCGGCGTCCGGATCACGCGGGAGATCGTGCGCCACCCGGGCACGGCGGTGATGATCGCACGCCGCGCCGACCGACGCATCCTGCTGGTGCGGCAGTTCCGCCTGGGACCCAGAAAGCTGTTATGGGAAGTCCCGGCCGGGCGGCTGGACCCCGGAGAGACACCGATCGAGGCCGCCCGGCGTGAACTGGAAGAGGAGACGGGTTATTCCGCCGCGCGCTGGAAGCTGCTGGCCCGGTTCTTCCCCACCCCCGGCTACGTGGACGAGAAGATGTGGGTGTTTCTGGCCCAGGGGTTGCGTCCCGGCGCGGCGCGCCCCGAACCCGACGAGGTGATCCAGCAGGTGTGGTTCACCCTGCCCCAAATCCGGGAGATGATCCGGAGCGGAGACATTGAGGACGGGAAGACGCTGGTGGGGTATTTCTTGCTGCGCAACGTTAAGACCTGAGAAATGTTCTCCTCCACCCGCGCCTCGGCTGAATGCCGCATGCGACGTGGCTTCCAGAGCCAGCTCTTTGACATTCTGCCAGGGGGCAGGCTAGACTTCAGGTGAGGCCCTCCGCCTATCCTTCTGGGCGGCAGCGGGGCTTCGAGCCCGTTCTCACGGGTTGAAAGAGCAAGAAGGAGGATCCTAAGTTGGCTCGTGTCACAGGCAAGGTAAAGTGGTTCAACAACGCCAAGGGGTATGGTTTCATCGGGCAGGAGGGAGGTGCCGACGTTTTCGTTCACTACTCGGCCATCCAGGGCGAGGGCTACAAGACGCTGCAGGAGGGCGACGTGGTCGAGTTCGAGATTGTGCAGGGACAGAAGGGGCCTCAAGCCGAGAATGTCGTGAAGCTCTAGCTCTGCTTCACATCCCGCTCTATCCTTCCTCGGTCTGACCGAGCGGTTTTCTTTGCCTGCGTGCGGGCGCGATCTGGCCGCAGGAGTCGTGCTGAGCACTGAGTGCTGAGTGCTCAGTCACAACCGGGCACCTGCCTCAGCACTCACTGCTACTTCATGAGAGCAATTCCGACACGGTAACGCAGCGGAGGCCGCGCTCGGCCAGGCAAGGGAGCACGCGTTGGACTGCGCGGGCCGTACCGGCCCGCCGGTCGCCGGGTGTGGTGCAGTCGCCGTCGTGCAAGAGGACGACGGCCCCGTCGTGCACCTTGGCGCGCAGGGCTGCCTCCACGGCATCGGCCGGGCGGCGCCAGTCGAAGGCGCAGGCGGACCACATCACGGCCCGCAACCCAAGTTTTTCCAGGGCAGAATACAGGCCAAACCAGCGAATGCCGTAGGGCGGGCGAAACCACACCGGGGCCCGCCCCGCCACGCGCTCGATCGCCTTCTGGGTCGCGGCGATCTCCTCGGCGATCTGGGCCGGGAGGCAGAAATAGAGCTGCGGGTGGTGGAAGGTGTGGTTCCCGATTTCGTGGCCTTCGGCGGCGGCGCGCCGGGCGATTTCCGGCAGGCGCAGCACGTTGGCGCCGCAGAAGAAAAAGGTGGCGCGTGCGCCGTGCCGCGCCAGCGCCTCGAGCACGGCAGGCGTGCTTTCGCTGGGCCCGTCGTCAAACGTCAGCGCGATCCGGCCGGCGCCCGCCCCCTCAACGGCTCTTCCTCTTCTTTTTCTTCTT
>CAYVGN010000148.1:2400-7345 GCA_964451215.1 uncultured Acidobacteriota bacterium | reverse complement strand
GCGCGCTCAGCCGCGTAGAGCTGCTCCTGCACTGCCCGTAGCCCGCGCGCCGCCAGCGGCGCCAGGGTCTTGCCCAGGTCCGGGAACACCAGAGTGTTGCCAGCGTCGAAGTAAATAGCGCGCAGCGGCATGTTCCCAATGCGGAATGCGGAATGGGGAATGCTTCGCATTCCCCATTCCGCACCTTGTTCAAGCCAGGCGCAGGTCGCGGACGGCGCGGCCGGCGGCCCCCAGGTTGGCCAGCTTCATCTCCGAGTACTTGCGCGAGAGGATCACCCCGGGCGCGCCGGCGGTGAAAGCGGCGGTGACGGCGTCGTAGACGTCCTCCGGCGTCGTTTGCTTCTCGTTCCGGCCGGTGGGGATGTTGATGTCAATGCCCGGCCAGAGGGCGGTGTGCGCCGCGGTGGTCGCCAGCGCCCGCCGCGTCTCGCGGAAGACGTAGTCGGCCGAAAGCCCGGTAGTCGGGATCTGCGACAGGGAGCGCTCGCCCAGTTGCTGGAACCGGTAGTTCATGGCCAGCACCTCTTCCGGCGGGAAGTCGGCAAAGACGCTCCGCGAAACGCTCTGGACGTAGCTGGCCATACGCGGCCCGCCGCAGTTGTTGTACATGACCACCTTGAAGAAGTCCGCCGTCTTGCTCAGCTCCGCGTAGTCCTGCTCGGCCCGGTAGAAGGGGCTGAAGGTATTATTGTGCCAGATGTGCCAGCCGATCCTGGCGCCGGGCTGGAGGGCATGTGCGCGCTGGAACTGGACGCGGTAGGTTTCTCTCAGCCCCTCGGTCCACAGCCGCTCCCAGGCCAGCACCTCCGGGTAGTTCACCAGGATGCGCCAGAAGGAGACGAAGGCGCCGTCACTGGGCCGACCGCCCTTGCGCAGCAGGCTCACCAGCTTCTCCAGTTCCAGGTAGCCAGCGCGGGCGCGTTCCACGTTGGTGCCTTCCTTGCGGGCCGCGGCCTGGCAATGCGGGCAGAAACAGCCGACGCGGCCCGGGTCGCTGGAGCTGCCGCCGTGGCTGGCGCCGATGGCGTTGTTCAGCGGCCCCTGCCGCTCGCTGCCGAACATCAGCCCGTCTACCTCGTAAGAACGCAGGTAGTCCTCCACCTGCCCCAGCCAGAAGGCCAGCGTTTGCGGATTGCGGTAGCAGGGGCGGGCGCCAGAGCGGCCGTGCAGGTCCACCTCGGCCACCTCGTTGAACCCGGGCACGTCGGCGCGGAAAACGTCCTCGTACCAGCAGAACACCTTCATGCCCCGGGCCCTGGCCCGCGGCAGCACTTGCTCCAGCACGTCGAAGCCGGCGGGCATCTCCCGGGCGCGTTCCGGCTGCAGCTTGCTGTCGCGGTAGTACTGCGGATGCGGGGTGGTGTAAAAGCCGCCACGGAAATCGCGGTCCTCTTCCTGCCGGCCATGATCGGGAAACGGGACGCCGGGCACCTGCCGGCCGGCAATGCCCCGCCCGTAGGTAAAGGTGGCCACGAACAGGGCGTTCACCGCTCCCAGCTTCTGCAGGTTCTCCAGGACCGGGTCTACTTCTTCATCCAGGAAGGAAATCGCGCCCACCTGGATGCCCACCGTGGCCGTGCGGGCCGCGCCCTGGCCCGCCGCCAGCCCGGCGGCCAGCGCGGTGGCCGCCCCTGCTTTCACCAGTTCCCGCCGCGACAGCTCGCTCATAACGCCTCCTCTCAAGCCGAAGTTGATCTGAAGCGCGCTTAGGAGAGCGCCGGATTATAGCCTAAGATCTGGCGGCGGGACCCAGCAGGGGTATCATGGGGTAAGCGGAAGGAGCCAGTCCGAAGCTCGATGAACGCCGACAGCCGCGTAAGGAACGCGATCGAAGAAATCACGCGCCGCCTGGTGACCGGTTATTCGCCCAAGACGATTATCCTGTTTGGGTCCTTTGCCTATGGCTCGCCGGATGCGGACAGTGACATCGACCTGTTGATTGTCAAAGAGACGGATGAGACTTTCTTGAAGCGCATGACCCACGTGCGGGGGCTGGCTTCCGGTGCCCACCCGTCTATTCCCTTTGAACCGCTCGTGTTGACACCCAGCGAAGTGCAGGAGCGGTTGGACGCAGGTGACCAGTTCATCGCGGAGATCGTGGAAAGGGGTGAGGTTTTGTATGCCGCCCCAGAACTCAACCTATCCGGCGGGCTGGGTAAACGTAGCTGAGAAGGATCTTAAGCGCGTCCACCTGCACCTGCGGGAGGATGACCCGGAGGCTGCGGGCTTTCTTCTCCAGCAGGCGATCGAGAAATTTCTCAAGGCCTTCCTCCTTACGAGGGGCTGGAAACTGCGACGAACCCATAACCTGGTGGCCCTCCTGGATGACGCTGTCGCCTACGATCCAGGCCTCGAACTGTTTCGCGCCGTCTGCCAGGAGGTGACCAACTACTACCTGATCGAGCGCTACCCGACCCGCCAGTTTCGAGTGGGAATTGCCACGACAGAGGTGCGGGAGTCGCTGCAAGCTGCGGCCGACCTGATCGAAAAGTTGAGGAGGGCTGCCGGTTAGCTTGTTAGGCACTCAGTCAATCGCGGTTCCGAGCGCCTTGCGGGGAGCGGCGCGGGTCCTGGCCCAGCGACACCGCAGAGCGGGCCGCCTCATCTGTTCCTGCCACCAAGGGCTTGCCAAGCCCACGGCCGCATCATACACTCCTGCTCTTGCCCGCAGGGGACGGGCAACAACACTGTAGCGCACGACTCGGAGAAAGCGCATGCCCACCTACCAGCCCGCTCCCGAAGACAAGTTCACGTTCGGCCTGTGGACCGTCGGCAATCGCGGCCGGGACCCGTTTGGCGACTTCGTGCGGCCGGCCCTGACGCCGGTGCGCATCGTCCAGAAGCTGGCCGAACTGGGCGCTTACGGGGTGAACTTCCACGACAACGACCTCATCCCCATAGACGCCACGGCGGCCGAGCGCGACCGGATCGTTTCCGAGTTCAAGAAGGCGCTGGACGACACCGGGATGAAGGTGCCGATGGCCACCACCAACCTGTTCTACGATCCGGTCTTCAAGGACGGCGCCTTCACCTCCAACAGCCCCGAGGTGCGCCGCTACGCGCTCGACAAGACGATGCGCGCCATGGACACCGGGGTGGAGCTGGGCGCCAGGGTCTACGTCTTCTGGGGCGGGCGCGAGGGGGCCGAGGTGGATGCCTCCAAGGACCCGCGCGAAGCCATCAAGCGCTTCCGCGAGGCCATCAACTTCCTCTGCGAATACGTGCGCGACCAGCGCTACGACCTGAAGTTCGCCCTGGAGGCCAAGCCCAACGAGCCCCGTGGCGACATCTATTTCCCCACCACCGGCCACTACCTCGGCTTCATCGCCACCCTGGATCACCCGGAAATGGTGGGCGTCAACCCCGAGGTGGCCCACGAGCACATGGCGGGGCTGAACTTCTATCACGCCGTGGCCCAGGCCATCGAGCACGGCAAGCTCTTCCACATTGACCTGAACGACCAGAAGTTCGCCCGCTTCGACCAGGACCTGCGCTTCGGCAGCGAATCCCCCAAGCAGTTGTTCTTCCTGGTGAAGCTGCTGGAAGAGTCGGGCTACGACGGGCCGCGTCACTTCGACGCCCATGCCTACCGCACCGAGGACGAGCAGGGCGTGTGGGACTTTGCCGCCGGCTGTATGCGCACCTACCTCATCCTCAAAGAAAAGGCCCGCCGCTTCGCAGAAGACCCGGAAATCCAGGGCTTGCTCGAAACCATCAGCGACCGTACGCCTTACCCGGCTTACTCGCGCTGGGAGGTGAACCGCATCAAGACCGCGGAGTTCGACCGGGCGGCGCTGGCGGCCCGCAAGCTGCCCTACGAGAAGCTCGACCAGTTGGTGGTGGAGCTGCTGCTCGGCGTGCGCTGACAGCCCTCGCCATGACACGGTGGCGGGTCTCCCAGCATCCTGTTAGCTTAGGGGGCCGAGTGGGGAAGCCGCCCTAGAGGGACTGACCATGCCGGAATTCTTCCTCGGCCTGGACGCCGGAACGCAATCCACCAAGACGCTGGCCGTGCACGGCGAGACCGGGAAGGTGGTGGCTTCGGCCACTGCCGCCTATGACCTGATCCCCGGCCTGCCGCCCGGACACAAGGAGCAGCACCCGCAACTGTGGCTGGATGCTGCCGAGCAGACCATCGGCCAGGTGCTGGCGCAACTGGGCGGGGCGGCCGGCGATGTCTGCGCCATCGGCGTGTCCGGCCAGCAGCACGGCTTTGTTCCCCTCGACGAAGGCGACCAGGTGATCCGCCCGGCCAAGCTCTGGAACGACACCTCAACGGCCGCCGAGTGCGACCAGATCATGGCGGCCGTCGGCGGCCGCGACCGCTTCATCGAGCTGACCGGGAACGCCCTGCCGCCCGGTTACACCGCCTCCAAGATCCTGTGGCTGAAGAAGCAAGAGCCGCAGAACTTCGCCCGCCTCCGCTGGGTGCTGCTGCCGCACGACTACCTCAACTTCTGGCTGACCGGCGTCAAGCGCATGGAATACGGCGACGCCTCCGGCACCGGGCTGATGGACGTGCGCCGCCGCGCCTGGTCGCCCCCGGTGCTGGTGGCCATTGATCCCGGCCTGGCCGGCAAGCTGCCGCCGCTGGCGCACTCGGCCGAGCCGCACGGCGCGCTGCGCGCCGAGCTGGCCCGGCGCTGGGGGCTGCGCCCGGACATGGTGGTTTCCAGCGGCGGCGGCGACAACATGATGGGCGCCATCGGCACCGGCAACGTGGCTGCCGGAGTGGTCACCGCCAGCCTGGGCACCTCCGGCACCATCTACGCCTGCTCGGAAGAACCGGTGGTGGACCCCAAGGGGGAGGTGGCCGCGTTCTGCGACTCCACCGGGCGCTGGCTGCCGCTGGTCTGCACCATGAACGTTACGGTGGCCACGGAGATGGTGCGCGCCTGCTTCGGCCTGGACTTCGGCCTGGTGGATCCCGTGACCTCCGCGCAAC
>CAYVGN010000148.1:0-2390 GCA_964451215.1 uncultured Acidobacteriota bacterium | reverse complement strand
GACATGACCCACGCCACGGCCAGCGAGGCGGGGTGGACACCGCGCTCCTGCGCGTGCCGGCTGAAGCGCTCTGCAATCTCATAGTACGTCGGGTCGCCATAGCGCGTCTTGTACAGCGTGTCGTCGATCAGCCGCCCGCGTTCCGGCCGGCAGCGACGGCCTGTTGCTGGTGCCGTTCTTCGAAGGGGAGCGCACTCCCAACTGCCCGCAGGGCACCGGGGTCTATTTCGGGGTGCGGCCGGCGACCTTCGACGCCGCCCACCTGGCGCGGTCCGCCATGGAGGGTGCCACCCTGGGGTTGAACTACGGCCTGGACCGCATGCGCCAACTGGGCCTCCGCCCCCAAGAAATCCGCGTGACCGGCGGCGGCTCCAAGAACCCGCTGTGGCGGCAGATCGTGGCCGATGTCTTCAACGCCCCGGTGGTCTGCCTGGTGCAAGAGGAAGGCGCCGCCTACGGCGCGGCCCTGCAAGCCTGTTGGGCCTGGCGGAACTCCCGCGGCCAGCGCACCGACATCGGCGACATCACCGACCGCTTCGTCAAGCTGGACGAAGCCGCCCGCGTCAACCCCGACCCCGCGCGCGCCGCCCGCTACCGCGAACTCCAGGCGCTGTTCAACCGGCTGGTTGCCGACCTGGGCGGCGCTTTCGTTCACCACCACAAGTTGCTCGAAGCCGCTGGCTGAGCCGCCTTCAGCCGCTCCAGCTTCAACTGCATCGCGTGATACTGGGAATGTCCCACCGGGGCCTGCGTGGCGCCCATCCCGGTGAAGCGGCCCTGGGCAGGCCCGATTCGGGCAGGCCCGATTCGGGCAGGCCCGATTCGGGCAGGCCCGATTCGGGCAGGCACAAGGCCTGCCCCTACATCCTGAATATCAAGGGCCGAGCCCTGGCCGCTCTTGCCGGTGGGTGAAACGGCCCGGAGTCTGTGGCCTCTTCCGCAGGCTTCCCAGAGCTTGATGGGATCGTCAGCCTCGGCCACATCGGCAGCAGCCGATCCCTGCCGCCAGATCGGCTGGGCGCCCGTTACCGGTAAGTACTAGTGGAGTCATGGAACTTTCGTCCCATGCAAATCCAGCCCGACGTGGGATTGCACTTCGAGCTTGCGCCATTTAGCGTAGGAGCAGTTTCGGCAGGAGACCAAAGTCGTAGGTGCAACATGAGAAACGCATTTCGAACTCGCTTGTTTCTGTCGGTCATCGCGCTCGCTGTGGCGTTGACTCCCCTGCACGCGTTTGCGGCGAAGGACACCCTCGTCGTCACGGCGTTGCCCAGCACCAACCCGTCCCCGACGGTTACGCCGGTGCTGGTCGGTTCCGGCGGTGGCTCGAGCAACTACTTCTATATCTTCTCTTCGTCCGCTTGCATCGTCACTCGGACCTTCCCCGTCCAGTTTGACCTGAACAATTCGGACCCCGGCTACTCCGGGGGCGCTACCATCAGCTTTGGTGCTGGGGGCAGCCTCAAGAATTACGTCACGTTGCCGGCAGACTTCCTGATCTCAGAGGGTCAAAGCACCACAAAGGACATCGTCCTCAGCACGCCCTGCCTGGACCCTGGCGACTACAACGCGGAAGTTCAGGTCGCTGTTGACCCTAATCGCTACGTCAAGATCGAACACGCCCAGATCCACATCCGGCTCCGCATCGGCAACCCGGGGCCCAAGTGCTACTTCACCGATTCCTCTTACAACCTGCTGACCGATTGCAGTGGCAACCCCGTGCAGGACAACGGCACGTTCGCCATCGTCGTCAGCGCGAGGGGGAAGGTGGCAGCCACCAACCCGGGCCAGTTCTACTACAACCTGATCTGGACCAACCCCGGTCCCGACGCGCAGGTCACCATCAACCTGACCAAGAGCGCCACGCTGAATACCAAAGGCGCAAACTCTGTCCACGCCCTCACATTCGGCGCCAGCGGGTTCGTAGAGGACTTCTCGAGCTGGGAGATGGTGAACCAGGACGGGACGCCCTGCGGGCCGAGCGGTCCGTGTACGGTGCTGGTAAAGCAGGGCGAAACGCTGTGGGTGACCTGGCACCTGGAGTATGCCGGAATCGGCGGGCCTCTGCCCACGCTGGCGGCCTGCCCGGGCGACGTGGCCATCTGGGCTACGGGCACACTGATGGACGGCAGCATGCAACTCGCGCAGTGCACTGCCCATGCGACCGGCTATCTGAAGCCCAAATAGGCCCGCTCCTCACAGTTTTCACGGCCTCGGCTGCCCAGCGGCGGAGCTAGGGTGCTCCGCCGCTTTTGTCTCTACTCTCCAGCCCCAGAAAATCAGAGCCGCAATCGTCAACGGGCGGGGCCGTCCGGGCCGCGCGCCCGAACCTGGCCCGCGCCAGCTTCCCCACATCGGCCAGAATGCGCGCTGCCAGCAACTCGCTGCTT
>CAYVGN010000147.1:0-7372 GCA_964451215.1 uncultured Acidobacteriota bacterium | reverse complement strand
CTCCGGCCGGGTCAAGATGTGCGGGAAGCGCCGGGCCACCTGCCAACGCCACCAGCGGTCCACCTGGAACGAAAGCAGGTGGTTGAGCAGGTCGTAGCGGGAAGCGATGCGCCCGAACATCTGGCGCACGTAGCCGGCGCCCGGTGCCGTCCCCCGCACCTCCTGCTTCCCTGCCCCACTCATGACGCTAGCTCATCAGCCATACATGGCCCTTTGCCGCGATCAACCGAGGCGCGAGCCCGCCACAGCAGGGGCGCACCGGGAACGACAACGCACGCTCCGCAACGGGCGCGGCTCGGACTCCTCTACTTCTCGTTGCAGAGTTGCTCAAGGGCACGGACGACGGCAGCGGCTTCGATGCCGGTGACTACCCGCACGCGGCCGATTCTCTCCGGCAGGATGAAGTGCACCTGACCGCCGCGCGTTTTCTTATCGGCCAGCAGGCGGGCTGCCAGCCGCCCGGGTGAGAGCCGCACCAACGGCGGCAGCGGCCCCAGGCTTTTCACCAGGCCGTGGATGCGCGCGGCGGCGCGCTCGCCAATCATCCCGCCCTCCTGGGCAATCAGGGTGGCCGCACGAAGTCCCCAGGCCACTGCCTCACCGTGAAGGAAATAACGATAGCCAGTCTCAGCTTCCAGGGCGTGGCCGACGGTATGGCCCAGATTAAGGACGCGGCGCAGGCCGGCCTCTTTTTCGTCCCGGCCTACGACCCAGGCCTTGAGCCGGACCGCGCGGCCCACCAGCTCCGCCAGCGCGCCAGCGTTCCTGCGCAGGAGATCGTCACGGCGCCGCTCCAGGAAATCGAATAGGCTCTTACGCAACACGCCACACTTGGCCGCCTCAAAAAGCCCGGCGCGCAACTCGCGGTGCGGGAGCGTGCGCAGCACCTCGGGATCAGCCAAGACGCGCTTGGGCTGGTAGAAGGTGCCCACCAGGTTCTTTCCCGCGCGCAGGTTCACCCCGGTCTTGCCTCCCACCGAGCTGTCAATCTGGGCGAGCAAGGTGGTGGGAATCTGGATGTACTCAACCCCGCGCAGGAACACGGAGGCGACGAAGCCGGCCAGGTCCCCGACCACACCACCGCCGAAAGCAATCAGTATGCTGGTGCGGTCGGCGCCCTGCCGCACCAACTGCTCACAGATGCGTTCGGCGACCGCCAGCGATTTCTGTTCTTCGCCGGGCGGGATTGAGACCAGCAGGTAGCGGCGGCCGAGCGCGGCCTCCAGGGACTTGCCCCAGTACTTCCAGACGTTGCGGTCGGTGATTATTGCCCACGGGCGGCCGGGCGCCAGCTTCTCCAGTTCCTCTCCCGCCAGCGCCAGCGCGCCCGGCCAGACCAGCACGCCATAACGGCCGCCTGGCGTGCGGACGGTGATCTCGGCTGACTTTGCACCCCTTGCCATGCTCACCGAACGCCAGCAGCAGGAAAGCGAACCGTGAGGGGCTGCGTCAGGGTGAAGTCCAGGATCGTTTCGCTCGGGACCTTCACTTTCTCGCCCTTGGTCATGATCTGGACCGCGCCGCCCGCGGCGCCCCCGACGCCTGCGCCGATGGCTGCGCCCTTACCGCCTCCGGCGATGGCGCCGACGATCGCGCCAATGGCTGCGCCGCCACCTACCTTCTTGGCCGTGTCCGCGCCACACGAGCTGCCGGAAACCTCGTAGTCCCCGGTGACGATCCGCTGCAACTGGTTATTGATGAGAATGTCGGTCAGTTCCAGGCGAAGCTGGGAGCGCCCCTGGACGCGACCGGCCTCCTTGGCCTCCACCAGCCGGCCGTAGACGTCTGTGCCTCTGAGGGCTACGACGGTCCCGTCGGCAGCCAGCAGGTCTTCGACCAAGCTGGCATGGAAGCGATCGCCGACCTGGGCCGTGTCCGAGTCCACACCGTCAATCATCCGGACCACCAGGCGGGTGCCGGCGGGAACCGTTGCGTGGTCGGCCGTGCGCTGCGGCGACGGCCGCGTACCGAACTCAGGACGCCGCTCCGGGCTGGCCCCTGGCGGCACCTCGCGATTGGGCGCCTGCAGTGTCCTGGACGGAGGCGCCGAGCGGCCGCTGAAGGTCAGCGTCGCTACATCCGAAATCGCATAGACCTGGATGTCGCCGTTCACCTGGAAGCGGATGTTGTACCGGGTGCCCCCCAGGTACTTGCCTTCGATCAGCCGACCGTCTTTCATCTCGAGCGTGTCGGCCGGGACAGAAAGGGCAAGCAGCAGGATGCCGGCGCCGAGCAGAAACGTGCGTGTGAGGCGATGCCGCATCATAGGCTCCATAAGCGAAATTCCCCTGGACACCAAATATCCCGGGATACAAACCCCTGTTGCCCAGGCCTTCGCGGGTTAACAAAGGCTCAGTCTTGATTATACGCCCGAGCGCCGGCGGATTCCGAGCCACGAGTGGCCACGGCGACGAGCGGAGCGTTTGCCAGCTCGCTGTGCGTTCCCCGCCGTGGCGGGGTCGCGCCTCGGTTCGCTCGCTCAGCAACTGATTTCTCAGCTCCTGTGGTGAACCCCTAGGTTCATCGGGCACTTTGTGGTTCAATGAACATCCCTATGCGTGTTGCTCTTGCACTGCTTTTGCTGGCAGCACTGGCGACGCTGCAAACCACAGCGCCGGGGCCACAGTGGCCCGGCCAGAAGCCGGAAGGGTTTCTCCTGTTCAACGGGTGGCGCCTGGCCCCAGCCGGCATCCAGGTGCCACTGCCGGACACGTTTCCGATGGCGCTGGTGCTTCATCCCGGCGGCAGGCATTTATTCATCCTCAGTGCCGGCTACACCCTTCCGTCCATCTTGATCCTGGACCCGGCGCAGCCGGGCCGCGAGGGAGGCGCGGTGCGGCTGAGCCTCGCGCACGCTTGGCTGGGCTTGGCTTTCAACACGGACGGTGACTGCTTTTACGTGCCCGAGGGGGCCAGCGGCAGCGTTCGCGAATTCTCTTACACCGAAGGGGAAGCGCCAAGGGGAGAGCGCGGGTTCAAGCTGTTCGAGGGGCTGATCAACCCGCAGGCCCGCGGGGCCGCGCGCTGGGACCCGCAGCATTTTCTGGGCGACGCGGCGGCGCACCCGGGCGGGAAGCGCCTGTACGCGGCCGACCTGCAGGCCGGCGTCATCCACGAAGTCAACCTGGAGAAGGGCGTGTCGGAGCGGCAGATTCAGGTAGGGACACACCCGTATCGCATCCTGCCGTCGGCGGACGGCGTCCGGGTCTACGTCAGCAACTGGGGCAGCGCGAGCATCAGCGTGATCGAGGCGGCCAGTGGCGCCACTCGGGCAACGTACGCCACCGGCGCGCATCCCTCCGACATGGCGCTTGACGGACGGGGCCGGCTCTACGTAGCCTGCGCCAACACCAACGCCGTCTGGGTGCACGACGCGCTGACCGGCGCCGTGCGCGAGCAAATTTCCGTGGCCCTGCACCCTAAGTCGCCGCCGGGCAGCACGCCGAACGCACTGGCCCTGGCGCCCGATGGCAGCCGCCTCTACGTAGCCAACGCCGATAACAATGCGGTGGCAGTGGTGGCGCTGGGTGAGAACGAGTCGCGGGTGGAAGGCTTCATCCCCACTGGCTGGTACCCCACCGCCGTGCGCCTCTCGGCCGACGGGCGGCGCCTGTTCGTAGCCAACGGCAAGGGACAGGGCAGCATGCCCAACCCGGGCGGACCGCAGCCCATCCGGCCCAGCACGCCCGAGACGCAGTACACCCCGCGCATCCAGAAGGGGTCACTCAGCATCATTGACGTGCCCGACGCCGCCCAACTGAAGATCCTCACCCACCGCACGTTGGCCAACTCGCCCTACCGGGACGAACTGCTCGAGGCGGCCGAGGGCCCCGGAACGATCATCCCCACCCGGCCGGGCGGGCCTACCTCCATCCGACACGTCATCTACATCATCAAGGAGAACCGCACCTACGACCAGGTCCTGGGTGACATGAAGGAAGGCAACGGCGACCCGTCGCTGGTGCTGTTCGGCGAAAAGATCACTCCCAACCATCACCGGCTGGCGCGTGAGTTCGTGCTGCTCGACAACTTCTACGTTGACGCCGACGTGAGCGCGGACGGCCACAACTGGTCCATGGGAGCGCTGGCCAGCGACTACGTGCAGAAGGTCTGGCCCACCCACTACGCCGGCCGCAAGGCCCAGTACGATTTCGAGGGCATCAACCCCACTGCCTTCTCGCCCGGCGGCTATCTCTGGGACTCCGCCCGGAAGGCCGGTGTCAGCTTCCGCGTTTACGGGGAGTGGACCGAAAACCCGCCTGACCCCTCGCAGCCGGTGCGCACCCGGGTGAAGGAGCTGGAGGGTTTCATTGATCCGCACTACCGCAATTTCGACCTCAACTACTCAGACCAGAAGCGGGCTGACGAGTGGCTCCGCGAGTTCCGGGAGTTTGAAAAGAACGGGAACCTGCCGCAATTCCAGATCGTGCGCCTGCCCAACGACCACACCGCCGGCACGAGAGCAGGCACGTGGACGCCGCGGGCCATGGTGGCCGACAACGACTTGGCGCTGGGGCGCATCGTCGAGGCCATTACCCGCAGCCGCTACTGGAAGGCGACCGCGGTGTTCGTGCTGGAAGACGACGCCCAGAACGGCCCCGACCACGTGGACTCCCACCGCTCGGTGGCGCTGGTCGTCAGCCCTTACGTGCGGCGCGGCTCGGTGGACAGCACCATGTACTCCACCGTCAGCATGCTCCGTACCATGGAGCTGATTCTGGGCCTTCCGCCGTTGACGCAGTACGACGCGGGCGCGACGCCGATGCACCGGGCTTTCACAGACAGGCCCGACCTGCGTCCCTACACGGCGGTCAAGCCGGAGGTGGACCTGGACGAGCGCAATGCGCCCGGCGCGCCGGGTTCGCTGGAATCCGCGCGCATGGACTTCAGCGACGTGGACCGCATTGATGACGACGAGATGAACCGGATCCTGTGGCGGGCGGTGAAAGGGAACGTGCCGATGCCGGCGCCGGTCCGCAGCGCCTTCCCCTCCCTGGCCCGGTAACGTCAACTTCTTCCCGACCGCCAGGACAGCGGCGCTGCCGTCGTCCGGCCCCGCGCTGCCGGCCGCGGCGGGCCGCCCCGGATCAAGACAGAACCTAGCGCCCAGCCTCGTGCCGGGCAGCAGAATCCAATGGTCAGTATGAGCCGACTGCTGATTTGCTTTCTCCTGTTGGTGCCAGCGCTGGTGATTTTCGCGCAACGCCAAGCTCAGCCCCAGGCCCCTCCTTCGGCTCCCGGAGCAGACCGCGAGCGGCCAGCAGAGCGAAGCCAGGCCGCGCGTTCGCTGCGGCCGGTGGTACGGGGACGGCGCGCCGCGATCGCGGCGGGCTCGCCATTCGCTACCGAGGCCGGGATGCGCTTGCTTTACGCTGGCGGCAACGCCGTGGACGCCGGCGTGGCGGCCACGTTCGCCGCCGCCGTCACCGAGTATTCGCACTTCGGCTTCGGCGGCGAGGTCCCCATCCTGGTCCGCCTCCGCGGTCGCGTCTATGCCATCAGCGGCGTCGGGACGGCGCCCAGGCTGGCCACGGCCGACTTCTACCGCCAGCGCAGCCCTGATAGCTTCGACCAGCGCGTCGCGCCTGACGCCAAACCCGGGCGCATCCCCTCGACGGGCATCCTCTCCGCCGTCGTGCCCGGCCTCGTGGACGGTCTGATACTGGCCCTGGCTGAGTTTGGAACAAGAAGCCTGACCGAGGTAATCCAGCCGACGTTGGAACTCGCCGACGGATATCCGATCGACGAGACGCGATCCGTGGCCATCGAGCGCTACCGGCCGACCATTGAGAAGTGGCCGCAAGCGGCGCGGCTGTTTCTGCCTGGCGGCCGGGTTCCCCGGCCCGGTGAGATCTTCCGCCAGCCGGACCTGGCGCGGACCCTGCGCGGGATGGTGGAAGCCGAGCGGGCTGCCAGCGCGGGCGGGCGGGATCGCAAGGCCGGCCTTGCTGCCGCCCGCAACTACTTTTACAGGGGCCCGGTCGCCAAAGAGATTGACCGGTTCATGAAGGCCAACAAGGGCCTGCTGCGCTATGAAGACATGGCCGGGTTCCGCGCGCGCGTGGAAGACCCGGCCTCCACCACTTACCGGGGCTTCCAGGTGTACAAGGTTGGGTTCTGGTCGCAAGGCCCGGTGATGCTGGAAGCGCTGAACCTGCTGGAGGCGTTCGACCCGAAAAAGATGGGTCCGGGTTCAGCCGGCTACCTGCACACGCTGGTGGAGGGCATGAAGCTGGCCTATGCCGACCGCGACAGCTTTTACGGCGACCCCCTGTTCGCGGACATCCCGGCTGCCACGCTGCTTAGCAAGGAGTACGCAGCCAAGCGGGTGCCGCTGATCAGCGCCTCCACCGCTTCCGGCGAGCCGCGGCCGGGCAGTCCCGGGGGCCGGCAGGCGATGCACCCGGCCCGTTTCACGCCAGAAGCGCGACTGCCCGCCGACCCGGCCCGGGACACCACCTGTGTGGACGTGGTGGACGGCTCCGGCGTCATGTTCTCTGCCACGCCCTCGGGCGCCTGGCTGCCGGCCGTTGTGGCCGGCGACACCGGCATCCCGCTCAGCCAGCGGCTGCAGAGCTTCCTGCTGATTCCCGGCCACCCCAACGAGCTGAAGCCGGGCAAGCGCCCCCGCATCACCCTCTCACCTACGCTGGTGTTGAGAGACGGCAGGCCTTACCTGGCGCTCTCCACGCCCGGCGGCGACAATCAGGACCAGGCGCTGCTCCAGGTGCTGCTCAATGTTGTCGAGTTTGGCATGGACCCGCAGCAGGCAGTGGAAGCGCCACGCCTGGAGACCCGCCAACTGGTCTCCAGCTTCGATCACCACGCCTATATCCCCCAGGTGCTGTACCTTGACGAGCGCTTTGATCCCATCGTGGTCAAGCAGCTCGCGGAGCGGGGGCACAAAGTGACGGTGCGCTCGCGCTGGCGCAGTGGCGCCGCCCCGGTTCTCATCCGGGTCAACCCGGACAGCGGGGCGCTGGAGGCGGGCGCCGATCCCTTCGGCTACCGCTACGCCGCCGCCTGGTAGATGACCGGCTTCGATGGCCGATGGCAAAAGCCGGGCGGTTGTGATACAACGCACCTGCCATATCCGATTCCAAACATGGAGCTTGTTCGATGAGCCAAAGCGCACTCTTGATCGCGGCCTTTTTCGGCACCTTCATGTTCGGGGTCTTCTCTGCGTTCTGGGGCATGGTTGTGCCGGAAATCGAGAAGAAAGTGGGGAAAGCGGCCACCATCCTGCTGGCCAATTCCATCGGGCTGGTGGTCGGCGGCATCGTGGTGGGGCCGGTCATTGATCAGATGGGAAACAAGGTGGTGCTGGCTGTGGGTATAGGCCTGGTAGCCGTCGGCGTCTTTCTGCTGGGCC
>CAYVGN010000146.1:6559-7378 GCA_964451215.1 uncultured Acidobacteriota bacterium | reverse complement strand
ACCAGTAACCCGGTGAGTGTTGCGCTGGCTGAGTTCGGGCCAGGACTGTTCGCAACCCCCTCGGCGGGCAGCGGGCAGGGTGCCATTTTGATTGCCGCCAGCGGGGAAGTGGCGGCGCCCAGCGGGAGCATCCCCGGCCGGGCTACACGACCCGCCAACCGCGGCGAGTACGTTTCCATCTATTGCACTGGCTTGGGCGCAGTTGTTAACCGGCCCGCAAGTGGGGCCCAAGCCCCTGCCGATCCGTTGGCAACGACCACCACAGCGCCTGCGGTCACCATCGGCGGCGTCCCTGCGATGCTGAGTTTCTCGGGGCTGGCGCCGGGCTTTGTCGGCCTGTATCAGGTAAACGTGCAGGTTCCGCTGAACGCACCGACCGGGAACGCTGTCCCAGTCGTCCTCACGATTGGCGGCGTCAGCTCCAACACGGTGACCATAGCTGTGCAATAGCCCAGGATCACCTGAACAATCTTTCCTTTCGGTATATATCTCGTCGGTGACCAACCGTGGCAAACAGTACGGTGTCCGGATCAACGAACAGCAACAGCACCCCGTAGCGGCGGGTGATTCGCAAGGAGAAAGCGAAGGGGTGGTCCTTCAGTTTCTTTACTTGGACGCGAGGATCCCGCCAGTCCTGTTTGAATCAGGCTTCCTGCTGCCGGAATTGCCTTTGGACGTCCGGGGGAGTTTCCGGAACTGTTTCAGGAACTCTTCGGCGTAGCGAATTCTGACCGGAGTTTGCCTGACGCCCGTCCGGCTTGCCAGTCTGCCAGCGCCCGGTTGAATGAGGCCTTCAAGGGTCTCGGGCTCTCGTAATCC
>CAYVGN010000146.1:0-6549 GCA_964451215.1 uncultured Acidobacteriota bacterium | reverse complement strand
GTATAAGAGACAGCTCGTAATCCTTGAACTCCTCCTCGGGAAGCTCGGAGGCGATCTGCTCGAGTATGCGGCGCGAGAATTCGGGAAGCGAGAGGCCGTAGCGCAGTGCCAGCCGGCTGAGGCGCTCCCGTTGCCGTCTGGGGAGCGTGATGGTAATGCCTGAAGCCATGACTTCGGTATAGGACCATTCAAGCCAAATGTTCATGCATCCGGCGGGTGGTGGTCCGACCAGTCGGTAGCTTCCTGGTAGGCGCAGGCGGCCCGCAACACGGTGGCTTCGTCGAAGGGCTTCCCGACGATCTGCAGGCCGATGGGGAGGCCTTCGGAATCAAAGCCGCAAGGCAGCGAAAGAGCGGGGACGCCGGCCAGGTTGAAAGCGCGGACCAAGCGGGTGCTGGCCAGCCGCACGTCTTCGCTCTGCCCGTTGACGTCTACCGCGGCTTGGCCGATGGGCGCAGCGGTGATGGGAGTGGTGGGCGTCAGCAGCAAGTTGACCCGGCGGAACACCCCCTCCAGTTCCTCCAGGAAGCGGCGGCGCGCGCGCTGGGCGTTCAGGTAGTCGGTGGCCAGGATGAATTCACCCTGCTCGAGCAGCGCGCGCACGTCGGGGCCCAACTCCTGGCGGCGGGCGCGCAGGTTTTTCTGGTGTAAGGCGGTGGCTTCGGCCAGCAGGATCAGGCGGCTGAGGTCGGTGGCCGGCTCGATCCCCGGCAGCCGCACCGGCTCGACCCGCGCCCCCAATTCTGCGAACCGGGTGGCGGCGGCCCGCACCGCCTTCTCCACCTCCCGGCTCAAGCGGTCCAGGAAGTAGTTCTCCGGCAGGCCGACGACCAGTCCGGCGACACCCTCACTGATGGAGCGCAGGTAGTCGGCCGGCGGGCGTGGCGAGCAGTTCTCATCGCGGGGATCGGGCCCGGCGATGGCCTGCAACACCGCGGCTGCGTCCCAGACCGTGCCGGCCAGCGGGCCGACGTGGTCCAGGCTCCAGGCCAGCGGCATCACGCCCCAGCGGCTGACGCGGCCGAACGTGGGCTTCAAGCCCACCACGCCGCAGTAAGCAGCGGGAATGCGGATGGAGCCGCCAGTGTCGCTGCCCAGGGAGGCCGCGCACAAGCCAGCAGCCACGGCCGCCGCCGATCCCCCGCTGGAACCGCCCGGGATGTGCGTGGGGCGCCAGGGATTGCGCGTGGCGCCGTAGTGCGGGTTGTCGTTGGTGATCCCGTAAGCCAGCTCGTGCAGGTTGGTCTTGCCCAGGAGCACGGCGCCGGCCGCCCGCAGGCGCTCCACCACGGTGGCGTCGTGGTCGGGAAGAAAGTTGGCGAAGATCTTCGAGCCCGCCGTGGTGGGCGTGCCGCGCACGTGGAACAGGTCCTTGACGGAAACCGGGATGCCGTGGAGGGGGCCGCGGTACCGGCCGGCCTGGATGTCCCGCTCCGCCTGGCGCGCCTGCTCCAGCGCCGCCTCACCCAGCACCGCCAGATAGGCGTTCAGAACCGGGTTCTTCTTCTCAATGCGCGCCAAAACCGACTCGGTGAGTTCGACGGGCGAGAGCTTGCGGGCGGCCAGCAGCGGGGCCAGCTTGCGGATGCCCAGCGTGGCCAGCGAGCCCTCGCTCACCAGACGCCCCCCGGAAAGCGGAAGAAAACGAGAGGCTCGATGAAGCCCAGGTCCGCCTGCAGCGCCCGGCGCACGCCCGCCTTGAGGCGCTCCAGCGACGGGGCGATCTGCTCCACATCGCGCTCGGGGATTTGCAGGCAGGCCGCAGCCGCAAAGCGCTTCCATCGCTCGGCAACTTCTTCGCCGCCCGGCGCCCGCGACTCGTCGCTGCTCGCGGCCGCAACCAGCGGCACGACACCGCCGGCCAGGCTGAGCGACCAGAGGAAGGAGCGGCGCCACATGCTGCGTTGTCGGCTGAGCAGCCAGAGTATAGCACGCCGCCAAAAGCAGACCGCCGCCTTGAGGTCAGGGAGCTGACCCGTGGGGCGCCCTGCCTCGGATTCAGCCGCTACTTCTTGGCCAAGGTGCGCAGGCAAGCGATCACGTCATCCAGCTCCTTGTCGCTCAAGCCCGTGACCGGCTTCATCTTTCCGGTGCCTTCCTTGATGTCCTTGCGCAGCTCGGCGTCGCTCTTGGCCTGCACCTCTTTCGAACCAAGGTGGCGGAACTGAACCTTCAGCATCTTGGCGACCCCGGCATTCCCCTCGCCGTTTGGTCCATGGCAGGAAGCGCAGCGCTTGGTGTAAACGGCTTTTCCGGCCTTGGCGTCGCCTTTGCCCGCAACCAAGACCGGCGTCACGACCAGGCAAAGCACAATCAGAGCGCAGAGTAGCCAACGTCTCACCAGCCGTTTCCTCCTCTAGAGCGTTATGTGAAATGGGCCGCTCATTGTGGCACGTCTTCCCCTCCCTGTCACTGCCTTGGGGACTGCCCGCGCCACGCGCTGAAGTAAGCGACCTTGGGCAGGATGCGGGCGCTACGGCGAAACGGCACTTTCCCAACCGCGCAATGCACTACCGCGCGTAAAGCGCGTCGTTGACGCCGTGTCCAATGGCACGCTGACAATTGGCGAGGGCAATCGCCTGGTCCGGATGCTCCACGCCGGACAGAAGGCAGTTGGGAGGCTTGAGCAACTGGCCGCCCGGATGGGGGCTCTGGAGGCGGCGATTGAGAAAGGGACGCGATGAACGGCAAGGAACTTGAGGCACGGCTTGCGGCGCTGGAGCAGGCGACACGCGCTCTGGGAAAGAGCAAGCAGAAATGGGGGTTTTCGGTCAGCGCCAAGCCTATCTTGTGGACCTGCGGGCTGTGGAACGCGAAGCGAGCAACAGACACACAAGGTTCACCAACTTCTCGTACTGAAACGGCTTCGTGAGGCAGAACATGCCGCCCTGCTGCAATGCCTGTTGGCAAGCTTCCGGGTCCGTTCGCGCTGTCAGGAAACCCACAGGAATGTGCGCCGTGCTCTTCCGGGCCTTCAGCTTCGCGCACACCTCGATGCCGTCCAGCTTGGGCATGATGATATCCAGCAGGATGGCTGCGGGCCTTTCTCGGGTAGCTTTCTTGAGCGCCTCTCGCCCATCCTGGGCAGCAATCACTTTGAATCCTTCACGGGACAACACCTTCGTTAGAAGGCGAAGCGTGTCGGGATCGTCCTCCGCAACCAGGATTTTCTTGCCCGACGCTACTTTAGCCATGTGGCTGAGCGCAAAGCCGGAACTATAGCCCTCCGGTGTGGCCAGATGCATTATCTCCTGGGCAGGTCAGGATCCAGCCTCGCAATCTTCCTGGTTGCCAGCCCGCTCTCGGCATGGATAGCATAAGCTGGGCGCTTTGGCCCCAGCAAACCATGAGGGTCTTGCTGACCAATACAGGCCCTTGGGGGACGGGCAGTGCCGTCGTCGCCGATGCCGTGTTGCAGGAACTGCGTCGGCTCGGCCACGCGGCGGCCCTCTGCTTCCCCGATGCTCAGTTCAAGAGCCCGGACAAGAAGTACTACTATAGCAAACCCAATCTCTATTTCATCTGGCGTTTTCCAGTCAAACGCCACGGGCGCGTTCTGCATACCTTTCCCTTGATGATCCCCGACCCGCATCCCCGCAACGTGCCTCGGGCTTGGACCTTTCGTGACCTTTCTGACGAACTGCTGGAATTCTACTTCGCGGAAGCAGAAAGGCGCCTCAAGCAAGCCATTGATCGCTTCCGGCCTGACATCATCGAATGCCAGCACATTTGGACGGACGCCTATTTGGCACGCAAGATGGGATGGCCCTATGTGGCAGTGGCTCATCACAGCGACCAGATGGGCTTCCGTTATGACCCGCGGATGCAATCCTACGCCAAGGCGGCAGCGGCTGGTGCTAGCTGGATCTTCGCAATTTCGGACTTCGTCAAAGGGGAGGTGCTTGAGCTTTATCCTGGTGTTCACGAGAAACAAGTGGTTGTGCTCGAGAATGGCTATAACCAGCAGATCTTTTACCCGCGCGATTGCAGCCGTGCGGGCATCTTCCGTGCGCTGGAAATGGAAGTTCCACCTCGAATTCCGATCGTGACTTTTGCCGGAAAGCTCTCGCGGACCAAAGGGATAGATATTCTGCTTGGGGCGAACCGACTCATCCAGCGCGAACGCAAGGTTCTTCTGCTATTGGCTGGTGCAGGGAGGATAGAAGATGAATTCACTTCCGAGGAACGGGCTGAATTCTACTGGGAGAATGTGCGGTTTCTCGGACCCATCCAGCAGCGCGTGCTGGCGAAACTGCACAACCTGGCTTCATTGAGCGTGATGCCATCCCGGTCGGAGGGCTTTGGCATCGCCGGGCTGGAGGCCATGGGCTGTGGCACGCCTGTGGTCGCCACGCGTTCGGGGGGCCCAGAATCCTTCGTGGTGGGTAAGATCGTCGAGCCTGGCAACGTAGAGGACTTGGCAGCAGCTGTGGTTGAGCTCTTGGACCTGAAACCGCGTGTCGCACGTGATCTTCGTCGTTCGGCTTATGAGAAAGCTCGATCTTACTGCTGGCGAGAAATCGTCCAGGGGCGGTTGAACTGCTTCCGGGAGACTCTCGGCCTACGGTGAAAGGCTGCTTGCTGGTCCTGTGCCTGTCTGTGGAGCAAAATCAGAGGAACGGGTGGTCTGACCTCGGGTAAGCTATCGAAAACAGGTGGTACGCCCGGCTGGATTCGAACCAGCGACCTTTGGTTCCGGAGACCAACGCTCTATCCAGGCTGAGCTACGGGCGCACTGAGATTGCCACACCAAGTCTACGAGGCTTGGACAAGCCACGTCAAGCCGGACCTTGCGGCCTGCGAGCTGTCACGGATCACCTACGGGCTGCCAGCAGTCATCGACCGGCGGCACGGCGGGCGGCAACGGCCTGCAGGGCGGTGAACGCGGCAACATTCACCACATCGTCGGCCGAGCAGCCGCGGGAGAGGTCGTTGGCGGGCCTGGCCAGGCCCTGGAGAATGGGCCCGATAGCCCGTGCGCCGGCCAGCCGCTCGGTCAGCTTGTAGCCGATATTGCCGGCGTCGAGGTCAGGGAAGATCAGCGTGTTGGCGTAGCCGGCCACGCGGCTTCCCGGCGCCTTGCTGACCCCGACGCGGGGCAGCAGCGCAGCATCCACCTGCATCTCTCCGTCAATCAGCAACTCCGGGGCGCGCGCCCGCGCGATCTTCAGCGCTTCCTGCACCTTCTCGGCGTGCGGGTGCTCGGCGCTGCCCTTGGTGGAGAAGGAGAGCAGGGCCACCTTGGGCTCAGCCTCGAGGAAGGTGCGGGTGCTGTCGGCCGAGGCGATGGCGATTTCCGCCAGTTGCTCAGGGGTGGGATCGGGGATCACCGCGCAGTCGGCAAAGATCAGCGCGCCGGCCACCCCGAAGTCCGGCTTGGGAAGCACCATCAGGAAGAAGCTGGAGATCAGGGAGAGGCCGGGACGCGGCCCCAGGCAATGCAGGGCGGCCCGCACGGTTTCGGCGGTAGTGTTGGTGGCGCCTCCCACGCTGCCGTCGGCATCGCCGTTGGCCACCATCAGATCGGCAAAGTAGAGGGGGCGGGAAGAGATGGCGTGCGCCTCCTCCAGCGTCACGCCCTTGCTGCGCCGCCGCTCGTAATAGAGGGCGGCGAAGCGTTCACGGCGGGGGTCCTGCTGCGGATCTACCAGGGTGACCCCGGCCAGTCCCAGGTTCATGGCCGCCGCCCGCGCGCGAATGGACTCTGCATCCCCGAGCACGATCACCTGGGCGATCTGTTCCCGGGCGAGGATCTCCGCCGCCTGCAGGATGCGGTCGTCTACGCCCTCCGGCAGCACGATACGCTGGCGATACACGTGGGCGCGGTCGCGAATGCTTTCAAGAAGGTCGGACATGATGACAACTCCTGGTGACCAGGCGCATTGTATTTTATGGGAGTCCATGGAGGAAACCGAGAAATGGGGCGCGCCGCCCTGGCGCGTGGCTTTTGAGTGTCGGGGGTCGTCTTCCCCCTCCGACACACGGGTTGCCATCGTGGGCGCGGGCCTAACCGGCCTTTCCGCCGCCTACCACCTGCGGCGTGCCCGTCCGGACTGGCCGGTCACGGTGCTGGAAGCAAGCACGGTGGGCGCCGGCGCCAGCGGGCGTAGCGGCGGCGTCGTGCTCGATGACACCGCCGCCGGACCCCTGCCCGGCTTCGCGGGCTGCCTGGACTCGGTCGCTGAACTGGTCACAGCCGAGCGCATCGAGTGCGACTGGGTCCTGGGCGGATGCTGGGAGATTTCCCACGGCAAGAACGGGCGCGACGACTCGCCGATAGACTGGAGCGACAACGGCCAGCGCCTGCGTGTTTGCCGCGTCGTTCCCGGCGGGACGGTTGATCCCGGGAAGCTGCTGGCAGGGTTAGCGCGGGCAGCCGTGGCCCGGGGCGCTCAAATCTACGAACGCTGCCGGGTGACCGCGCTGGAGTTCGGCAGGCCCCTCCGCCTGCGCACCACGAAGGGGTGGTTGGCGGCCGACTGTGTCGTGTTGGCCACCAACGCCTATTCCTGTCTCTTATACACATCTCCGAGCCCACGAGACCGTACT
>CAYVGN010000145.1:5563-7384 GCA_964451215.1 uncultured Acidobacteriota bacterium | reverse complement strand
CCCCATCTCCTGCCAGCCTAACGCCGGCATCCCGCGCCTGGAGGGCGCCGGCACCGTGTTCCCGCTTTCCCCGGCGGAACTGGCGCGCTGGCAGCGCCTGTTCGTTGCTGAGTACGGTGTTTCGGTTGTGGGCGGTTGCTGCGGCACCACCCCCGCGCACCTGAAGGCGGTGGCGGAGGCCGTCGGCGGCCTGCAGCCCAAGCGGCGCAACGTGAAGCCGGCGCCCGCCGTCGCCAGCGCCTACGTCTCCGTTCCGCTCGGCCTCGACCCCAAGCCCCTGGTGGTGGCCGAGGAGATGAACACCACCACGCGCCTGAAGCGCTTCCGCGAGCTGGTGCAGGCCGGCAACCACGACGAGATCCTGGCGCTGGCCCGCAGGCTGCACGCCGAGGGCAGCCACCTGCTGGACCTCTGCGTGGCCATCGTCGGCGAGGACGAGAAGAAGTACATGCGCGAGGTGGTCCAGAAGCTGGCTACCCGCATCCAGGCGCCGCTGGTCATAGATTCGACCGAGGCCGAGGTAATCCTGGAGGCGCTGAAGCGCATTCCCGGCAAGCCCGTGGTCAACTCCATCAACCTGGAGGACGGCGAGAAGCGCTGCGCCGAAGTGCTGCCCCTGGTGAAGGACTTCGGCGCGGCCGTGATCGCCCTGACCATTGACGAAGAGGGCATGGCGCTGACGGCCGAGAAGAAGACCGCCATCGCCCGGCGCATCTATGAGCTGGCCACCGGCAAGTACGGCCTCCGCCCCTGCGACCTGATCTTCGACGCGCTGACCCTGCCCGTCTCCACCGGCCAGCAGGAATACCGCACCGCCGGCCGCGAGACCATTGAGGCCGTGCGCCGCATCAAGGCGGAACTGCCCGGGGTGATGACCGTGCTGGGCGTCAGCAACATCAGCTTCGGCCTGGACGTCTACCCGCGACGCGTGCTCAACAGCGTCTTCCTCCACGAGGCGGTCAGCGCCGGACTCGATATTGCCATCATCAACTACGCCAAGATCTACCCGCTCTACCGGATTCCCGAGCAGGAGGTAGCCCTGGCGCGCAAGCTCGTCTACCACGACACCTCCGACGGGGATCCCTTGCACAACTACATTCAGTTCTTCGCCGCCGGCGAGCGGAGGCCGCTCGTGGAAGCCACGGCCGGCGAGGCGCTCCCGCTGGAGGAGGAGATCAAGCGCGCGGTGATCAACGGCGAGACCTCGATCGCCCGTGGCTCAACGAAGGTGCCCCTCCGGCGCCTGCTCGACGAGGCGCTCCAGAGATACTCGGCGCTCCAGATCATCAACACCATCCTGCTCGAGGCCATGGGCGTAGTCGGCGAGCTGTTCGGCGCGCGCAAGATGCAGCTCCCCTCAGTGCTGGATTCCGCCCAGGTGATGAAGGCCGCGGTCTCGCACCTGGAGCCCTTCCTGGAGCGCGTCGAGGGCGTGTCCAAGGGCAAGATCGTGCTGGCCACGGTGAAGGGCGACGTCCACGACATCGGCAAGAACCTGGTGGACATCATCCTGGCCAACAACGGCTACCAGACGGTGAACCTGGGCATCAAGCAGCCCTCGGAGAACATCATTCGGGCGGCGCTGGAGCACCAGGCCGACGCCATCGGGCTGAGCGGCCTGCTGGTGAAGTCCACCGTGGAGATGAAGTACGTGCTGGAGGATCTGGAGCGGCGCGGCCTGTCGTTTCCGGTGATCTGCGGCGGGGCGGCGCTGAGCCGCAAGTATGTCGAGGAGGACCTGCGCTCGGTGTACTCTCACGCCGTCTTTTACGGCGAAGATGCGTTCAGCGGGCTGCGGGCCATGGACGCGCTCACCAACCC
>CAYVGN010000145.1:0-5463 GCA_964451215.1 uncultured Acidobacteriota bacterium | reverse complement strand
GAGGCGGTGCGCACCAGGTATGCGGCCATCCTGGCCGAGTGGCAGCAGCGCTGCCGCCAGGAAGGCATCCTCCAGCCCAAGGTCGTCTACGGCTACTTCCGGGCGCAGTCGGCGGGCAACGATCTGCTGGTGTACGAAGTAGCGCCGGCATCTTGCCGGCAGGGTGTCGCCGCCGCGACCGGGACGGCGGCGCTACAACTGCTGGCACGCTTCACCTTCCCGCGGCAGAAAAGCGGCCGGTTCCTGTGCCTGGCCGACTTCTTCCAGCCGGTGGATTCGGGCCGCACCGACGTGGTGGCCTTCTCCCTGGTTACTATCGGCCGCCGCGCCTCGGAATACGCCGGCGAGCTGTTCCGCAAGCACCAGTACACCGACTACCTGTACCTGCACGGCCTCAGCGTGGAGACGGCCGAGGCGCTGGCCGAGTACTGGCACAAGGTGATCCGGCAGGAACTGGGCATCGCCGGCGACGACGCCCCCAACATCCCCGACCTGTTCCACCAGAAGTACCGCGGCTCCCGCTATAGCTTCGGCTACCCCGCCTGCCCCAACCTGGAGGACCAGGCGAAGCTATTCGAGCTGCTGCGCCCGGAAGAGACCATCGGCGTGCACCTGACGGAGGGCTACCAGCTTGACCCGGAGCAGTCCACCTCCGCCATCATCGCCCACCACCCCCAAGCCAAGTACTTCGTGGTTTGATTCCTGCCACAGCATCGCCCGAGACCGAGGCACGACCGTGAGGGAGTGCACGACATCTCAGCACGGTCCGCTCCCTGGCGGTCGTCGCTCGGATGCGCCCGCCAAATCCTTTGTGCCTTGGTGCCTTTGCCGTTCAGGAGTCGGTGCGGGATTCCTCCAGGAGGGCTAGATCAACAAGGTCCTGTGGGCGTCGGAGGGCGCGCTTGTTCTTGATCAGGGATTGTTTTCCGAGGAAAGCCACCTGGCAGGGACCAAGCTGGCCTTGCACATGCTCCTCCCAGGCCTGGGCGAACTGGAGGCCGGTAAGCTTGGTTAGGATGTCAATTCGGCGGGGCGGTACGCCAATCTGAAAGACGGTGCCCGGCCGGGAGAAGTCGGTCGGCGTCACCTGACTGAGAGGAGCGCCAAAAGCGCGAAGGGCCTGAAAGACGCGCTCGGCGTTTCCCGGGGTCGGCTCCACCCACAGGTCGAGGTCGCCGGTGGCGCGCGGCCTGCCGTGCAGTGCCAGGGCATAAGCTCCCACCACGAGAAAACGAACGCCTGCTTCTGCGAAGGCTCGCAGCAGATCCACGAACTCGGGGTAGTCGCTGGAGCTGCCCTTCAGGCGCCAAAGCTCCTCGCTGAGTTGTCGGGCAAGTTCGACTCGTTGCTGGGGCGCCAGGGATCTCCAGTACTGGCGGTCGGCTGCCTCCTGTTCGGCTGGCGAGCGAAAAACTTGGGCGGTGACGCGCCGGCTTCGATCAACCGGGCCAGCGGCGGAGACGCGCCTCTTCACCATGGCCTCATTCTACTATGTGCGCCTGGCGCCCCTCGGGCTTCGCGTTCTTGGCGGTTCAGGACGGCGAATACTTGCGCACGATTTCAGTGAGCTTGCGGGTGAGGGGCGGCACGGCCGTCACCGCGCTCTCCTTGCGCTCGTACTCCAGTGCCAGGTAGCCTCGGTAGCCGCCCTTGACCAGCATCTGGGCGATCTGCTCCCAGTCGGCCGGCCCCCGCGTGCCATCTTCCCTCCGCATCTCCACTTTCACCTGCACGTTCACGGCGTAGGGGATGCACATCTCGATCTGCGGCAGAACGTTGCTGGTGAAGTTGCCGGTGTCCAGGTTGATGCCCACCCAGGGAGAATCCACCTGCTTGACGATCTGGATGATGCGCGCGGCCCTCTCGGTGATGCCCCCGTGGTTCTCCAGGCCGAGAACAATGCCCCTGCTGCCGGAGTAATCGGCCGAGCGCTTCAGGATCTCGGCGGCGAAGCCGGCAGCCTGCTCCTCGGTGAAGCCTTTCGGCACTCTGCCGCCGAAAACGCGGATGTGCCCGGCACCGAGCCTGGCGGCCACCTCCACCCACTTCCTCACCTGGGCGACCTCCGCCTCCTGGAGTTCCGGCGTGGGCCGGCACATGTCGCTGCGGATGGCGATGCTGTAAATCTCGACGGCGTTCTTGTAGGCCAGCCGCCGCAGAGGCAGCAGGAGATCATCTCCGGGGTTCTCGGGCATCCAGTAGACCGTGAGGTCCAGGCCGTCGGCGCCGGTCTCGACCGCGATGCGAACCAGGTCGGCGTAGGTCAGCGAGCCCTTCTTCAGTTCTTCGCGGTAGGAGTAAGCGCAGATGGCGCTGCGCAGCCGGGCCTTGTTCCCCACCTTTTCCTCGGCCGCCGGGCCGGGAAGGGGCGCCAGCGCCAGCGCCGGAACAGTCTTCAGCAACTCACGTCGGTTCATAAACCCTCTCCTGTTGGCTGCTGCCAATATACCAGCCCGGCTGGCGGCGCGTCCCATCGCTCTTCCACCCCGATCCGTCTGTAAGGTGATTCGAGCGCGGCTGCCGAGGCGTCGAGTGGGCAATCGGCCCAATTGATGCCCGCACCTCGCAGGCGCGGCCCTGAGAGCGCGGGCTTTCAGCCTGCAGATCACCGAGAGCCCGCCCATGCAGGCAAGATGCCCGCACCCCAGGAACTGCAGAAAGTTATTGACGGATCGGGGTTCCACCGGCCGCCAGCGCTTCTGATGTATCATCCCCTCGCCCCTGTGAGCCGGTCGGCGCCGCAGGGAGAACGGAGGAGCCGGGGCATGGAGCCGAGTCGGAGGCTGTTCCTGGTGGCGGGGAGCGGGGCGCTGCTGGCACGGGCGGCGCCCTCGGACCAGATCGTGCTCGGGGTCATCGGCAGCGGGAGCCGTGGGACGTTCGTGATGACCGTCTTTCAGAAGGACCCGGCGGTGCGCGTCGGCGGCATCTGCGATGTCTACGAGCCGAACCTGGAGCGGGCGCTGACCATGGCCAAGAAGGTGCCCGGCAACCAGCCCAAGTCCTACCGCCACTACAGGCAACTGCTCGAAGACAACGACATTAACGTGGTGCTGATCGCCACGCCCGAGCACTGGCACCACCGCATGGTGCTGGATGCGCTGGCTGCAGGCAAGGACATCTACATCGAGAAGCCGCTCTGCCAGACGCCGGAGCAGGGCGTCGAGCTGGTGGAGGCGGAAAAGCGGTCGAAGAGCATCGTGCAGGTGGGGATGCAGCGCCGCAGCTACGACCTGTACCTGGAGGGGCGGAAGGTGGTGGCGGCGGGCACGCTGGGCGCCGTACGCATGGTGCGCTCCTGGTGGCTCAATAACTACCTCGGTGGCGCGACCGAGGTGAAGCTGCAGGGGTACCTGGACTGGGAGCAGTGGCAGGGGCCGGCCCCGCGGCGCCCCTTCGACCCTTATCGCTTCCGCTACTGGCGCTTCTTCACCGACTATGCCGGGGGCATCGTCGCCGACCAGGGCGCGCACGTCTTCGACGGCATCCACATGCTGATGGGGGCCGGCTACCCGGCGGCGGTTAATGCTTCGGCCGGGCGCGTTCACAAGCCCGGCGTGGATACGCCCGAATCGGTGGTGGCCGCGGCTGAGTACCCTGAGGACTTTGTCGGCGTCTTCACCATTAACTACGCGGCCATGAAGTACAAGAGCCGCAACGACCAGTTGAACCAGTTGGATGGCGAGCGGGCACGCATGGACATCGGCCGGGAGGACCTCAAGGTTTACATGGAGGCTGCGGAGGAAACCCCTGCCATCAGCAGGACTTCCGCCACCGGCTTCGGCAAGGCCACCGACCTTCATGTGCAGAACTTTCTGGAATGCGTGCGCAGCCGCCGGCGGCCCACGGCGCCCATAGAACTGGGCTTCCAGGCGGCCCTGGTCGTGCAGATGGCCAACCTCTCGCTGAAGCGAGGCTGCCGGGTGTGCTGGAACGCCGCAGCCAGGAAGGTAGAAGCTTGAGAATCACCGCAAGGGCGCAGAGAAGTGTGCTCTCGGTCCCGGCGGTGAAGGAGGGAAGGCGGGAATCATGCTGAAGAAGATTGTTTCGCGCCGCGATGTGCTGGCCGCCATGGGGACGGTGGGCGGCGGGTTTGGCGTGGCTGCCAAGGGCTTGCCCCAGAAGTCCGCATCCGAGCCGACTCCTCGCCTCCAGGTCTGCGTCTTCTCCAAGCACTTTCAGTGGACCGACTGGAAGGAGACGGGGGAGCTGGCCGCCGAGATCGGCTTCGACGGCGTGGACCTGACGGTGCGCAGCGGCGGCCACGTGCTGCCGGAGCGTGTGGAGCAGGACCTGCCCAAGGCGGTGGAAGCGATTCGCGGTTCCGGCGTTTCCGTGCCCATGATCACCGCTGGCATCGTGGACACCAAGTCTCCCCATGCGGAGGCCATCCTGCGGAGCGCCGGGGGCCTCGGCATCCGCTACTACCGCTGGGGCGGGTTGCGCTACTCCTACGACCGGGACATCGCCGAGCAGCTCGACGAACTGCGGCCCCGCGTGCGCGCCCTGGCGGAGCTGAATGAGAAGCACAAGATCTGCGCCATGTACCACACGCATTCCGGCCTGGGCCAGGTGGGCGCCTCGATCTGGGACCTGTGGGTCTTGCTCAAGGACATGGACCCGCGCTGGGTGGGCGTCAACTATGACCTGGGCCACGCCATCGTCGAGGGCGGTTACGGCGGCTGGCTCAACAGCGTCCACCTGGTGCGCAAGCACCTGCGCGGGGTGGCTCTCAAGGACTTCAGGTGGGGGAAGAACGCCCAGGGCGAGTGGAGGCCGCAGTGGTGCGCTCCCGGCGAGGGCATGGTGAATTTCGCGCGCTTCTTCCAGATCCTCAAGGCCGCCGGATTTGCCGGGCCGGTGCAACTGCACTTCGAGTACCCCGGCCTGGGCGGCGCCGACGCCGGCAAGACCGCCCTGGGGATTCCCAAGCCGCAGTTGCTGGCGATCATGCGCCGCGACCTGAACTACGTCAGAAAGCTCATGCGCGAGGCGCAACTCCTGTAAGCCGGCGCTTCATTGGCCTCCGGCGGCGGCGGGTGCAGGCGAGACGCCTGCGGTCCCAGGGAAGACCCGTAAGCCGGCGCTTCATTGGCCTCCGGCAGCGGCGCCATTCTGGTACACTCGTTTATCTTCTTCTCACCGCCGAGGCGCAGAGAACGCAGAACAAACCGGGCAATCGGGTCTCCGGTGGGTTTTGTGCGTGCGGGCGGTGGCTGGTCTGGCGGGGAATTGATAGCGACGGTACTGTTGCTGGCGATGGTGCAGGCGGCGTCCGCGGCCCAGGCGCCGTTTCCCCCGGGAGCCAAGGAGTTCCAGGCGGCATATGAGAACCTGCGGCGCGGGCGCTTCGATGCCGCCGAACCCGTCCTGCTGCGCCTGGTCCGGCGCTACCCCGCCAACCCCGTGTACCAGGAGGCGTTGGGGACGCTTTATCGGCGCAGAGGGCAAGCCGAGCGCGCG
>CAYVGN010000144.1:0-7412 GCA_964451215.1 uncultured Acidobacteriota bacterium | reverse complement strand
CTGGCGGCGCTGGTGGGGCAGGCGCACGTCGGCGTGGCGCCGCTGCGCGCCAACGACCGCAACACCCTGCAGGGCTGCTGCCCGCTCAAGCTGTTGGAGTACGCGGCGGCCGGCCGCGCCATCCTGGCCGCCGACCTGCCCGCCGTCCGCACCGTGTTAGAGCCCGGCGTCCACGCCCTGCTCTACAACCCTCGCAAGGTCTCCCACCTGAGGAAAGCGCTGCTGGAGCTGGCCGCCGATCCCGAGTTGCGCTTCCGGCTGGGGGCCGCCGCCCGCGCCCACGTCCTTGAACGCTTCACCTGGCAGTGCGCCCGCCAGCGGCTACAGACCTGCTATTCAGAGCTGCTGGGTTTGGGATAGGCCACCGGGGCCACTGCCAGTGCTATCATAGTAGTTGCATACTGCAACTACTCGGGAGCCGAACCCATGGCCAGCCTCACCATCAGGAAGATACCGGAAGAGGTTTTGGAGGGAGTCCGTCGCGCCGCCGCCGAGGCAAGGCGCTCCATCAATGCCCAGGTGATTTACTGGCTGGAGGAAGCTGCACGGCGACGGGCAACGGCCCAGGACCGGGACCAGTTGCTGGCGCGGATCCGCAGCACCCGAGAGGCGATGCGGCGACGCTACGGCACGGGGACGGATAGCGGCGTGCTCATACGCCAGATGAGGGATGAGCGGACCGCTCATCTGCTCAGCTTGATGAAGGGCGGTCGTGCAAAGACTAAACGGTCAAGCCGCGCTTGACACCAGCGTCGTGGTGAAGTTTTTCTTCGACGAGCCCGACAGCGACAAAGCAGACGCGCTGCTTTCCCGCTGCCACGGCGGGGAAATGCGGCTCGTCGTTCTGGACCAGGTTTTTATCGAATTCGTAAATGCTGCCTGGCTCAAGACTGTTCGGAAACAGGCGAGTGCGCAACACGCACAATCGCAAATCGAAGCCTTCCTGCTGCTGGCCGAGGAGCTCGAGGTGATTCCCGCCCGCAGCTTGCTGAAGGAATCATTTCGCTGGTCCTGTCGGCTGTCTCACGCGTCCTACGACACAGCCCTCCTGGCGCTGGCCGAGTCCCGAAGCCTTCCTCTTGTGACGGCAGATGTGAAGTTCTACGACAAAATCCGTCCGCACTTTCCGGCGGCGATCATGCTCGGCGATCTGCGGCTGTGAACAACAGGGGTCAGTTTCGGGGCCCGCGAAACGGGAGAGGGTCACCAGGTAAGGCTAAGAGTCAGCGGGGGCGAGCTGGCGGTAGAGGCGGAGGTAGGCGTCGCGCTCGGCCTGGGGGGTGTAGCGGGCGCGGACCAACTCGCGGGCCTGCCGGCCCACCGCGGCCACCGCGCCTGGCTCCTGCCGGAGCACTTCCAGCAGGCGACGGGGGAAGGCGGCCGGGTCGTGCCGCGAGGCCAGGAAGCCGGTTTCGTTGTCGCGCACCAGTTCCCGCAGGCCTCCCGCGTCGTTGGCCAGGACCGGGCGGGCGCAGGCCATGGCTTCCAGCGCGGCGTTGGGCATGCCGTCATACAGGGAAGGGAACAGCGCCACGTCCACCAGGTTGTAGTAAGCGCGCATCTGCTGGCGGTCCTCGACGTACTCGATCTCCGCGATGGAGCGCTCCAGCAGCGGGAAGGCCTGGCGCAACTGTTTCCAGTGCTCCCGGTCGGCCGGCCGCTGCCGCGGTCCCCCGACCAGCAGCAGGCGGCAAGGTCTTTCTCGCTGGGCCGCGGCCACCGCGCGCAGCAGCGTGTGCGGTCCTTTCTTGCTGCGCAGCTCGCTGAAAAAACCGAGCAGCACTTCGCCGCGCCAGCCGACTTTTTCCAGCAGCTCCTGGTCGCGCGGCATGGGCCGGAAGAAGTCGCTGTCCACCGAGTTGGGAATGGCCACGATCCGCCCCGGGGGAACGTCGGCCAGCGCCAGGCACTTGTCGCGCAGCTCCTCGCTCACGCAGGTGACGGCGTCGGCGTGCTCCAGCGTCCAGCGCAGAAAGGGAAACTGTTCGGGGCGGAGCATGGCGCGGTCCACGTCATTGCCCCGCGCGCTGACCACCGAGGCGGCGCCCAGGTGGCGGGCGGCAAAGGCGGCCAGGTAGCCAGCATGGAGCAGGTAGAAGCCGTGGAGGATGGCGAAGGGCTGGCGGGCTGCCAGATCTTCGACGGCATGGAGCGAGGCCCGCAGGGACTCCTCGGTGTCGCCTGGCGGCCCCAACCGGCAGACGGGCAACCCGTCCTCCTCGACCATCACACGCTGGCCCGGCGGCAGGTCCGCGGCCGGGTGAAGCACGGTGAGGCGAAACGCGCCGCTGGCCTGGATGGCGGAGGCGATCCGCCTGGCGGAAACGGCCGCCCCGCCCGGCTGCGGCGGATATCGCTCGGTGATGAATAGCACGCAGCGCAGCGGCAAGACACTCATTATAGCTGGGTTATAATCGCTTGTTTGGGCGTTGCCGGCAAGAACGGACAGGGGAGATGGACTTCAAGCTGGTAAGCGACTACTGGCCGCGCGGCGACCAGGCGCAGGCCATCGAGCAACTGGTGCGGGGCGTGCTGGACGGCGAGCAGCACCAGGTGCTGCTGGGGGTGACCGGGTCGGGCAAGACCTACACCATGGCCAGGGTCATCGAGCAGGTGAACCGGCCCACGCTGGTGCTGGCTCACAACAAGACCCTGGCCGCCCAGCTCTACCACGAGTTCCGCTCCTTTTTCCCGCATAACGCCGTGGACTACTTCGTCAGCTACTACGACTACTACCAGCCTGAAGCCTACATCCCGGCCAGCGACACTTACATCGAGAAGGAAGCCACCATCAACGATGAGCTGGACAAGCTGCGCCTGTCGGCCACCCGCTCGCTGTTCGAGCGCCGGGACTGCCTGATCGTGGCCAGCGTGTCGTGCATTTACGGCCTGGGGTCGCCCGAGGCCTACTACGGCATGTTGCTGATGCTGGAGAAGGGGCAGAAGGTGCCGCGCTCCGGGATTCTGCGGCGGCTGGTGGAGATCCAGTACGAGCGCAACGACGCCGATTTCCAGCGCGGCACCTTCCGGGTACGCGGCGACGTTATCGAGGTCTTCCCCACCTACGACGACTACGCCTACCGGATCGAGCTGTGGGGCGAGGAAATCGAGAGTCTCTCGCAGGTGGACCCGCTGCTGGGCCAGGTGCGCCAGACCTACCTGCGCCTGCCCATCTACCCCAAGACGCATTACGTGATGGATGCCGACACGCGGGGCCGCGCCCTGGAGAGCATTCTCAAGGAGCTGGAGTGGTGGAGGGCGGAGCTGGAGAAGCAGGGCAAGCTGGTGGAGGCGCAGCGGGTCTACCAGCGGACCATGTTCGACGTGGAGATGATCCGCGAAATCGGCTACTGCCACGGCATCGAGAACTACTCGCGGCACTTCTCCGGGCGGCTGCCGGGGGAGGCCCCGCCCACGCTGCTGGACTACCTGCCCCGCGATGCCCTGCTGTTTATTGACGAGAGCCACCAGACCGTCCCGCAGTTGCACGGGATGTACCACGGCGACCGGTCACGCAAGGAGACGCTGGTCCAGTACGGCTTCCGCCTGCCCTCGGCGCTGGACAACCGGCCGCTCACCTTCGAGGAGTTCGAGCACCGGGTCAATCAGGTCATACATGTCTCGGCCACCCCCGGCCCCTACGAGTTAACGAGAAGCGCCGGGGTGGTGGCGGAGCAGATCATCCGTCCCACCGGCCTGGTGGACCCCGAGGTGGACGTGCGGCCGGTGAAGGGGCAGGTGGACGACCTACTGGGGGAAATCCGCGAGCGGGTCAGCGGCGGTGAGCGCGTCCTGGTCACCACCCTGACCAAGCGCATGGCCGAGGATCTGAGCGAGTACTACGCCGAGCTGGGGGTGCGCTGCCGCTACCTGCACTCCGAGATCGAAACCCTGGAGCGGGTCAAGATCCTGCGCGACCTCCGCCGCGGCGAGTTCGACGTGCTGATCGGCATCAACCTGCTGCGGGAGGGCCTGGACCTGCCGGAGGTGTCGCTGGTGGCTATCCTGGACGCCGACAAGGAAGGCTTCCTGCGCTCGCAGGGCTCCCTTATCCAGACCATCGGCCGCGCCGCCCGCCACATCAACGGCAAGGCCATCCTTTACGCTGACGTCATGACAGACTTCATGCGCAAGGCGATTGACGAAACCAACCGGCGCCGCGCCAAGCAGGTGGCCTACAACATCGAGAACAACATCATCCCGCAATCCATCGTCAAACCCATTGACATGGCGCTGGTGCAGACGGCCGAAGCCGACTACGTGACGGTGCCGGTGGACCTGCCCGATGAGGAGATCGCCGGGCCGGAGCAGCGCGATGCGCTGCTCGCCGACCTGGAAAACCGGATGCGCGAGGCGGCCCGCAATTTCGAGTTCGAGAAGGCCGCCCGGTTCCGCGACCGCCTCCGCGCCCTCAAGACCAGGGAACTGTTCGTGGCCTCCCGCTGAAGATCACTCGAATAAGCCCGCCGGCAGGAGAAAGCGGCGTAAGCGAGGCGCGACGGCAGACACCTCTGCATTGAAAACGTGAATCGGTGTTGACGTTGACCCTCGGTCTGAGGCTGTGGTAGATTCCAGATTACCGTAGTCTGGTTCTGTCGCGTTAGCAAAGGAGGACGTATGAAGCGTGTGGTGTTTTTTCCGCTGCTCTTCCTGCTGCTGCTGTCAGCCATCGCTCCCCTGGCGCAGGCCCAGGTGAGCACGGCCAGCCTGACGGGCCTGGTCAGCGACCCGACGGGGGCGGTGGTCGGCGAGGCCCGGATCACGGTCAAGAACAAGGCCACCAACGTCGAACAGTCCACCACGACCGACGCCTCTGGCTACTACACCTTTCCCACGCTGGCCGTGGGTGCCTACGTGGTCAGCGTCGAGAAAGAGGGCTTTAAGAGGGCGGTGGCCGAGGAGATGACACTGGCGGTGGGCCAGAAGGCCCGCCTGGATTTCACCCTGCAGCTCGGCGCCGTCAGCGAGCAGATCACCGTCGAGGCAGCCGTCCCCTTGCTGACCACCCAGGAAGCCTCCACCGGGGCGGTGGTGGAGAACCGCAAGGTCCTGAACCTGCCTCTGAGCCAGCGCAACTGGGACGACCTGCTGGGCCTGGTGCCCGGCGTGCAGAGCGACCGCTACACGGAAGAGGGCGGCGGCACTGCGGCCGGGCGCACCGGCGGGGCCAACGTGCATGGCGTCCGTTCGCTCCAGAACAACTTCATCCTAGACGGCGTGGACAACAACTCCATTTCCACCAATGTCCAGGAGCTGACCACCCAGGTGACCCGCCCCTCGGTGGACTCCATCCAGGAGTTCAGGGTTTCCACCAGCTCCTACTCGGCCGAGTTCGGGCGCAGCCCCGGGGGCACCATCAGCGTCACCACCAAGAGCGGCACCAACCACTTCCACGGCGTGGCCTATGAGTTCCTGCGCAACCGGGAGTTCGACGCCACCAGCTTCTTCCTGAACCGCGCCGGGACCAAGAAGGGGCCCAACGTGCAGAACCAGTTTGGAGCCAACTTGGGCGGGCCCATCGTTCGGGACAAGGCTTTCTTCTTCTTCAACTACGAGGGCACCCGGATCCGGAAAGGGACAACGCGAATCGGCTATTCGCCGCTGCCCAACGAGCGCATCGGCGATTTCTCTGCGGCCGCGGCGGCCGCCAACCGCGTCACTTACGCCACCATGATTGACCGCGTGGGCGACTGCATGGGCGCCGGCAATCCCTTCCCCAATAACCAGATCCCGGCGCGCTGCCTGGATCCGGTGGCGGTGAAGATCATGGCCCTGGTGCCGCCCGCCAACGTCATCCCTGCCAGCGGCGCTCTCAACCAGCTTAACCATGCTCGCGTGCCCACGCTGATTGACGACACCGATAGCTACATCACCAAGGAAGACTGGGTGATCAGTTCCAGCCACAACCTCTTCTTCCGCTACAATTACCAGGACCGCTTCCGTTTTGTCCCGGGCCAATACGGTGGGATCGTGGACGGCACTTCCACCTCCGCCTTCGGCCGCCTGTTCATGGGCGGGCAGACCGCTACGCTGGGCTTCAACTCGGTCGTGAGCACCCGGATCGTGAATGAATTCCGCCTGGGCTGGGGCCGCAACAACTCGCGCGGCGTGCAGGACCCCTTCGGGAAGAACACCCTGGCCGAATACGGCATCCTGGGCGTGCGTGACGATCCCACTTACAGCGGCGGCATCACCGGAATCAACATCAGCGCCCGCGGGGGAACGCCGGAGATCGGCGGCACCACGGGCGGCGTGAGCCGCCTGGGGTCGCCTGACTTCCTGCCCAAGTTCCAGCTCACCAACCAGTGGCAGTGGTCCGACAACCTCAGCCGTTCGCAGGGCCGCCACTCCTTGAAGGTGGGCCTGGACATGCGCCTGCCGCAGCGCAACATCTTCCTGGACGTGCCCGGCCTGCGCGGCACCTGGACCTTTGACGGCAACCGCACCGGGATCGGCCTCGCCGACTTCCTGCTCGGCTACCCCCAGTACGCCCAGCTCACCAACCTGAACATCGTGGATCAGCGCCTGTGGATGGTCTCCGGGTTCTTCCAGGACGACTGGAAGGTCACGCCCAAGCTAACCGTGAACCTGGGCCTGCGCTACGACTTCGCCACTTGGCCCTACGAAGGGCGCGACCGGATTACCAACCTGAATCCGGGCGCCCGGCAGACCTTCACTCCGGCCAACTCCAACTTCGGCAGGAGCCTGGTGAAGTCGGACAAGAACAACTACTCCCCCCGCCTGGGCCTTGCCTACCAGCTCACCCCCAAGACCGTGCTGCGCACCGGCTACGGCCGCTTCTACCAGCTCTTCGAGCGCGCCGGCAGCGAGGACCAGTTGGGGCTGAACCTGCCCTGGCTGGTGAACAACACGGTCAGCGAAGCCAACACCGCCCGCACCGCGAACAACATGCGTGTCAAGACCGGCTTCAACCTGTCGCTGGATCCCAGCCTGATCCTGAACGACCCGGCGCGCGTGATCCTGGTCCGCCTGCGGGCCGTGAACCCCGATTCGGTTGATCCCAGCGTGGACAAGTGGAGCTTGGGATTCCAGCGGCTGCTGCCGGGTGACCTGGCGCTGAGCCTGGACTACGTGGGCACCAAGGGCACCCACCTCTCCATCCTGCGCAACGCCAACCAGCAGACTTTCGGCGCCGATGGCATCGGGACCGGGGTGGTGCCCTACCCGGCGCTGGGGCCCATCGAGTACCGGGAGAACCACGGCAACTCCAGCTATCACGGGCTCGAACTGGGGCTGGAGAAGCGCTACAGCCACGGCTTGGCCTTCGGCGGGGCCTACACCTGGTCGAAGACCATTGACCAGGGCATGGAGCACCTCTTCAGCGGAGGCACCGGCAGCTTCACGCAGAACGCCCACAACGTGCTGGGGGAGCGGCGGGGGCGCAGCGACTT
>CAYVGN010000143.1:6099-7416 GCA_964451215.1 uncultured Acidobacteriota bacterium | reverse complement strand
CTGCCTGACTCCAACATCCGGCTGGTGGTGGCCAACACCATGGTGAAGCACGAGCTGGCCGGCTCCGCCTACGAAGAGCGGCGGCGGGAGTGCGAGGAGGCGGCACGGTTGCTTGGTGTCCGCGCCCTGCGCGATGCCACGCCCGAGGACCTGCGCGCCCGCGGGCGCCTCCTGCCCGACCGCGTCCGCCTGCGCGCCCGCCACGTGATCGAGGAGAATTGCCGCGTGCTGCGGTTTGGCGAAGCGCTGGAAAAGGGCGACTGGACAGCCATCGCCGACCTGATGGCCGAATCGCACGAGAGCCTGAAAAACCTCTATCAGGTGAGCTGCACGGAGCTGGACTTCATGGTGGAGACGGGGCGGAGCCTGGGCAGCCGCGGCTCGCGGATGACCGGCGGTGGCTTCGGCGGATGCACTATCCACTTCGTGCTTGCCCAGCAGGCGGAACAGTTCTCTGCCGAGATGGCGGCACGTTACCGCCGCCAGTTCGGCGTGCGCGCCCAGATCTTTTCCTGCCAGGCGGCCGGCGCGGCCGCCGAGGTACCCAGCGGGGAAACAAACCTCCCCCCGAACCGCCCACCAGGCAGATGAGCGAGAGGGAGCCTGCTATGGCCCGGCAACGAGGCTTGTCCTGGCGTGCCGCTGCCCTTAGCCTTTCGCCTTCAGTGCCCGCTCGGCCGCGGCCACATCGGCGACGCCAACCACCAGGTTGGCTTTTTTCCCAACGCCGCCCGAGGCATAGGCGAACTGGATATTGATGCCGGCCGAGCCTAGCTTCTCGGCCACCGTCGCCAGCGCTCCGGGCTTGTCGGCCAGCGGCGTCACCAGCACGTTCTCTTCGACGGGCTCCAACCCTGCCGCCTGCAGGGCCTTCTTGGCACGGGCCGGACTGTCCACCACCAGGCGGACCGGGCTCTTGTCCTGGGCGGCCAGGGCGAACAGGCCGGTGATGTTTACTTTCTTGTCAGCCAGCGCCCGGGCCACGCGGCCCAACGCCCCGGGTGCGTCCTGGACGTAAACGGTAAGTTGTTTGGCCTTCATGGCCGGAGACTAGCACAAACTGGCAAGCCGCAGCACTGCTTTGAAGAGCACCCCGAGCGGTCGGTCAGACGGCGCCCAGGCCCCGGCCCGTCAGGATTCCCGTATTCATCTTGCCGTTACGGACCTCGAAGACGCCCGGGAACTTCTCTTCCCAACCCTTGTTGGCGGCGGGGACGTACTGGCGGGAGTTGGCCTCAATGGCGGCCACGCCGGGGATGTGGGCCGCCAGGCCGGCGGAGTGGATCAGAGAGGCGCCGGGGCAGGTGAGGTCCTGGA
>CAYVGN010000143.1:4333-6089 GCA_964451215.1 uncultured Acidobacteriota bacterium | reverse complement strand
GGCTCTCCAGGTCGGTAAGGGACTCATCAATCACCACCGGACGAATCCGGGACGCCTGGTGCATCAGGTTGGCGCGGTCGGCGTTCAGGTCGCGTTTCGTCGGCTGCTCGATGTACTGAATTCGTTCGAACCCGGCGGGCGTCCTCTCCTTGAGAAGCCGCAGGAAATCCACCAGGTAACCGACGTTCGGGCAGCGTTCGTTGAAGTCCAGCGAATAGAACCACTCGCGCACGCCGCGCTTGCGCTGCGTTTCGCTGGCCGTCCGATCCACGCTGACCACCCGCTCCACGTCCCACTTCAGGTCGTCGCCGTTGAGCTTGATCTTGAGGTGGGTCAGGCCGCTGTAAACGATCCATTCGGCCAGCGTTTCGGGCAGCCCGTCGCTGATCCGCCTGGAGACATCGGTTTCGCTGATGGGGTCCAAGGCGCCCACTAGGTGGTAGAGCGGCAGGCTGGGCTTCGGCTTCTGGAGCACGTAGCGGCTCAGGTGCTCTCCCTGAAACTCGGGGCGCAGGTACCGCGACAGGTCGTGGGGCATGTGCTCCGGCCCATAGGTCTGGTAGCAACTGAGGCGGTGCAGCTTGCCGAAAGCGTCATGGACGGCCGCGTCGAAGGGGCTGGCGGTGACCAGGGTGGCCAGCTTGGGAATGGGAGAGGCCAGCTTCAGTTCCCGGGACACTTCTTGGGCCGCCTTCAGGTAGGCGGGCTCCAGGGCCACGTTGAGGTCCACGGGATGGCCGCTTTCCGGGCAGTCTCCGCTGATCCGGGCGATGCGTTCCGCCAGCGCTTTCATGGCTCCCAGCGTGGTCTGGTAGGACATGAGGCGGGAAGGGAAAGCCCAGATATTGCCCAGAGGCATGGAGCCAAAGCCTCTGGCGGTCCGGCCGTCCGGCGCGCGGACGACGCAGTGCACATTCAACAGGGTGACCCGGTCCAGGACCGTGCCCCCGAACTTGATGGGGGTGCGATACAGGAAATCCTCGTAACCGCAGCGCACCTCGGCGATGCGAATCCCCGCCGGTCGGGAAGCGGCCCGGCAGAAGCAGCGGTGGCCCGCCAACGCTGCCGCGCCGACAGCCGCGGCGCGCAGGAAGGCGCGCCGCGAGCAACATGTGCAATCCGGAATGCGGGATGCGCAATCACCTGTATCCATTGCTTCTTCCTCTTGGCCCGGTTCGCAGACCAGCCAAGCGCCCGGGCCTTGATATCCGGGATGTAGGGGCAGGCCTTCCACCCGAGCACGCCGGGGACCCCAGGCCTGGTGCCTGCCCGAATCGGGCCTGCCCAGGGCGGCCACAAGGGCCGCCCCTACAGGACCCGCCTGCTCACCGACCTGGGCGGGCGACCGCAAGCTTGCCACCTTCAACCCAGCTTGTAAGGCGCGCGGTACTGGTACTGGAGGTACTTGTTGGCCGCCGGGTTGTTGGTGAAGCGCTCGGCGCGCGCATCCCACTGCAGGTAACTCTTGGTCTTGAGCGCGATGTTGCCGATGATGGTCGCCGCCGTGGAGAGGTGCCCGGTCAGGGTGTCGCAATTGCACCTGCCGCGTGTCTTGATGCAGTCCAGGAAATTCCGGGCATGGAACGCCGTGTCGGCGCTGCCCTTCCCGCTACGCGGCTCCATGGCCGGTTTCTTGGACGGCCCGTAAGCGCGCTCGATGTCGCGGTCCAGCGGGGTGCGATAGCCGAACAGCTTCTCGGTGGTTTTCTCCGGCGCCACCTCCCAGCGGCTTCCGTGAATGTACATGGTTCCCTTG
>CAYVGN010000143.1:2583-4323 GCA_964451215.1 uncultured Acidobacteriota bacterium | reverse complement strand
TCGGAGTCCTGCGCATTGCCCGGGGCCCCGTTGGCGTTGTACTGGGTGAAGACCATGAGCGTGGGGCCGTCGAACTCCCACAGCACTTCCAGCGTGTCGGGGATCTCGCGGTTGTCCCGGACGGCGTACTTGCCGCCCAGGGCCACCACCGCTTTGGGGGCATCCTGGGCCAGGCACCAGCGCAGCATGTCCATGTAGTGGACGCCGAAGTTGGTGAGCTGGCCGCCGGAGTAGTGGTAGAACCAGCGGAAGTTGTAATAGGTGCGGTTGCGGTTGTAGGGAACCTTGGGGGCCGGCCCCAGCCACTGCTCCCATTCTGACTCGTTGGTGGGCGGCTCATCGGGCGGATTGCCGATGCCGTTGGGCCACTCGTTCTGGACGTGGTAGCTCTTGGCCACGGTGACCTGGCCGATTCCGCCGGCGCGCACGAACTCGGCCGCCTCCTGCAGGAAGCGGGCCGAGCGGCGCTGGATGCCCACTTGCACCACGCGCCGGGTGCGCTCGGCCGTCTCCACCATCTTGCGGCCTTCGGCCACGGTGAGGCTCAGCGGCTTCTCCACGTACACGTCCTTGCCCGCGTTGCAGGCCTCGATGAACATCAGGGCATGCCAGTGGTCGGGCGTGGCGATGACCACCGCGTCCACCTCCTTGTCTTCGAGCAGCTTCCGGTGGTCTTTGTACTTGCGCGGGGAGGCGTTGGATTTCTTGACTGCGAAATCCATGTAATCCTCCCGCAGGTCGCAAACGGCGGCGGTGGGAGCGTCCGGCTGCTCCAGAAAGGCGTCGTGCACCTGGTCGCCGCGGTTCCCCATGCCGATATAGCCCATGCGGATCCGCTCGTTGGCGCCCACAATCCGGGAATAGCTCAGGGCCGTGGCCAGGCCCAGGCCACGGGCAAAATCACGACGGCTGATCTCTTTCATATGAATCCTCATCCTTTCGACTGGTGCCGTGACCGCCTAGCTTCTTCCCTTGAGTACCGTCGTGAAGGTTAGGCGCACAGACGCATAGAGGCCGTCATCGGGTAGAAACCAGGCGGTCACGGTACTGGTACCGGCCTGCAAAAGTTCCCCGACTGTTCGTCGGCCCTTAGGGGCAGTAGGGCTTTTGTCATGAGCCACCGCAGGTAACGCCTTTTATTGCAGGCCGGCACTAGCGCTGCGGCCATACGCCGGCCACTGTTGCTTCGCTCCCGCGGGGCGGCGATCTTTACTATCCCTGTTGGAAGCCAAAAGATCAAGAAGCTGATCTGCCGGTCGAGAGTACAGTGCGGCCCGCAGGTGTTGGGCGCCAGGGTTCGGGCTGCGCGCAGGACCGCTCCGGTCACAGTCACCCGCTGTGTCGCTGGGAACTTGCTGTTGGTGCCCGCACGGGGAGCCTGTATACTGCCGCGCGGGGAACGCACGCCGGCGCGCCTGCGGTGCGTTCCTCTTCCACAAGGAGGCAAGATGGCACGCGACCGCCGGGATTTCTTGAAGGTGTTGGGGACGGGCCTTCTTGGCTGGCGCGGCGTTGCCGGCGCTGCGCCGCGCAAGCAAGCCTCGTTCCGGATCGGCATCACCAACAACACCCGCGGCGGCTGGGAAAAAGACTTTCTGCTGGCCTGCCGCCAGTGCGCCGAGATCGGCTACCGCTACGTGGAGACGTTCGTCAACTTCGTCCAGCCCTACTTCGACAAGCCCGACGAGTTGAAGAAGTTCCTCGACAGCCTAGGCCTGGGTCTGGTGACGGTCTCGAACG
>CAYVGN010000143.1:232-2573 GCA_964451215.1 uncultured Acidobacteriota bacterium | reverse complement strand
CGGTCTCCAACGGCGGGCGAATGGTGATGAGCTTCGAGGACGCTTCCCGGCGCTCGCAGATTATCGAGGAGCACATGGCGCTGGTGCGCTTCATCAAGCGTTTCGGCTGCGGGCACCTGAAGATCAACACCGGGCGCCGCCGGCCCGAGGGCACTACCGCCGAAGACCTGAAGGTGATGAGCGAGACCTTCAACGAGCTGGGCAGGCGCATCACCGATGAGGGGCTGAAGTTCGGCGTGCACGCCCACCTGTGGACCCAGCTCCAGGACCGCGCCGAGATCCAGGCGGTCCTGGAGAAGACCGACCCGCGCCACGTCTGCTTCGTCCTGGACACCGGCCAGGTGACCATGGCCGGCAGCGACCCGGTGGAGCTGACGCGGACTTACCTCAACCGCATCATCGAGTTCCACCTCAAGGACACCAGGCCGGAGCACCGCGGCGGCCTGGAAGGGCCGCTGCCCACCCCAGAGCAGGCCCGCCAGGAGCCCATCTTCTTCGAGCTGGGCACTGGCGGCGTGGATTTCCCCGCCATCCTCGCCATCCTCCGCAAGAATGCTTGGCAGGGCTGGCTGACAGTGGAACTGGACGAGAGCCGCCGGGGGCCCCACGAGAGCGCCCGCATCAGCAAGCAGTACATCGAGAAGGTTCTGAAGCTGAAGATTTCTTAAACCGCGGAGACGCAGAGGGCGCAGAGGGGAATCATACGCTCTGCGTTCTCTGCGTCTCTGCGGTTAGATATTGGCCCCATGACCGGCAAGGAACGGATGGACGCCGCCATGCGGCTGCGCGAGCCCGACCGGGTTCCGCTGATGTGCCAGCTCGCACTCGGCCATTATTTCCTCAATACCGATCTGGACGAGATCGAGATCTGGCATTCCACCGAGGGATTCGGCGACGCGCTCATCACGCTCCAACGCCGTTATGGTTTCGACGGTATCCTGGTCAACCTGCCGGGCCGCGATCCGAACTGGCGCAGCTACATCGCCCGGATCGAAGAAAAGGACGGCGAGAGGGTCATTCGTTGGATCAATGGCTGGTACACAGTGGCTCCGCCCGACGACAACCCGCACGTCTACCGGGAAGACGGCCGGCGCTACTTCCCTGCCTTCGTACAGGTAGATCCGGACCGGCTCTTCTACATGGAGCCGCACGACCTCTCCGGTATCACCTACCCCTATTCGTGGGGCTTCAGCGGCGGGCCGGCGCCCAAGGGCAAGGACTTCTTCCCGCCGTGGCACTTCGACCTGATCCGGTACGTGCTGGCGCGGGTGGGCAACGAGGTCTCGGTGCACGGCGAGATTTTTTCCCCGTTCACGCAGTTCATGGAGATGCTGGGTGCGGCGAACGGGCTGCTGGCGCTGGTGGATGACCCGGGCAAGTCGAAGGCCTGCCTGGAGGCGCTCAGCGAGGGAGCCATCGTGCTGGGGCGCGGGCAGGCGGCGGCGGGCGCGCACGCCATCCTGATCTCCTCCGCCTTCGCCAGCGCCGGGTTCATCTCGCGCCGCCACTACACCGAGTTTGTCCTGCCTTACGAGCACAGGGTGATCCGGGGCATCAAGGAGCACTACGACCTTCCCATCTACACCCATACCTGCGGCGCCATCGGCGACCGGCTGGACCTGATGATGGAGACGGGGACCAACGGGATTGATACGCTCGATCCGCCGCCGTTGGGAACGGTGGATCTGGCCGGGGCCAAGCGCCTCCTGGCGGGACGCTGCTTCATCAAGGGAAACATGGACCCGGTGAATGTCCTCCTGCAGGGAACCCCGGAGACGGTCTATGAAGACGCTCGGCGGCGCATTGCCGTGGCGGGCCCCGGCGGCGGCTACATCCTAAGTTCCGCCTGCTCGGTTTCGCCCCACGCCCCGCCAGCCAACATTCTGAAGCTGCGGGAAGCGGCCGAGGATTTCGGCTGGTACCCGCTGGCGTAGGGCCCGACCCCGCAGGGCGGGGTCCGGGCCGCCCAGCTGCTGGCGGAGCACGCCAGGCGGACAGGGCATGCTGCTTGTTTGCAGCAGCGCACTTTGGCAAACGCTACCAGTAAAGCGGGGGGTGGCAATGCGGTCACTGTTTCTTGAAGAGGTGCGGCGGGCGCAGCAGGAGGGCCGGGCGCTGGTTGGCGACGGAGCCATGGGAACCGAACTGCAACGGGCCGGGCTGGAACCGGGCGGCTGCGGCGACGTCTGGAACCTGACCCATCCCGAGCGGGTGCTGGGAATCCAGCGCCGCTACGTGGAAGCCGGCTCGCAACTGCTGATCACCAACACCTTCGGAGCGAACCGCTTTGTGCTGGGCCGCTACGGGCTCGAGGACCAGATCGGCGAAATCTGCCAGGCGG
>CAYVGN010000143.1:0-222 GCA_964451215.1 uncultured Acidobacteriota bacterium | reverse complement strand
CGCCTGGATTGCGCGCCAGGCCATCGGCGAGGACGGCTGGGTGCTGGGCGACGTGGGCCCCTGCGGCGGCTTCCTGGAGCCGCTCGGCGATGTCTCTGTCGCTGCGCTGGAAGCTTCGCTGCGCCGGCAGATCGCCGCGCTGCTGGCAGGCGGTGTGGACGCAGTTATTCTCGAGACGATGACTGCCGTCGAAGAGCTGGAGGTGGGCATCCGGGTGGCGCG
>CAYVGN010000142.1:3510-7454 GCA_964451215.1 uncultured Acidobacteriota bacterium | reverse complement strand
CCGTTCGGACACTTGACCGCGCAACGGGCGCAGGCGCTGCAGCGCACCTGCCGCACCCGGGCGGGAAGCGCCAGGAAGTGCTCGCGCGCCAGCCAGTACTCTCCGTAGCCCTCGGCGTAGCTCAGGTAGCGCAGGATGTCGGCGACTGGCAGGCCCTGGGGGCAGGCGCCGCCGCACTGCCCGCAGGCGCGGCAGTAGAGCGGGCCAATGTACTCCAGTCGCGCGGCCAGCGTCTTGCGGTCCTCCTCGCTGAAGGGCGCGGTCATGGCCCGCAGGTTCTCCTCGAGCTGCTCCAGGTCGGTCATGCTGGGGACGGCGGTGTGGACGTTCCGGTTGCGGAGCGCCCACTTCAGCGCGGCCAGCATGGCGCCGTCGCGCTTCAGCGTGTCGTAGAGCCTGTCGCCCGGCCGCGCCCGGCGGAAGCCGCCGGCCATCACCTTCATGGCCACCACGCCCACCCCGGCCTTGCTGGCCGACTCGATCAGCCCCTCGATCTCGGGCGACATGCTGAAGTTGTACGAGGTCTGCACCACGTCAATCTGCGGCTGCTTGCTGATGATGGCCGGGATGACCTCGGCCTGCCCGCTGTGGGTGCTGATGCCGGAGAAGCGGATCTTGCCCTCCTTCTTGGCAAGCTGCTGGGCTTCCAGCCACTCGTCGGTGATCTGCGAGGCCCGGCTCCTGCCGTGCAGGGACCACACGTCCAGGTAGTCGGTGCCCAGCTCGCGCAGGCTGGTGTCGAGGTCGTCGAGCGCCGCCTGCTTCGTTGGCGCGCCGGTCTTGCTGGAAAGCGCCACGCTCTTGCGCCGGGACTTCAGCGCCGCGCCCACCATACGCTCGTTGTTGCCGCCCTGGTAGCCGCGGGCGGTGTCGAAGTAGTTGATGCCCAGGTCGGCCGCCTTCTCGATCACGCTGGCGTCGGAGGTGAGCATGCAGCCGAACCCCAGGGTGCTGACCTTCAGACCGGTCTTCCCCAGAACGCGGTACTGGAGCGCGCGCGCCGGCTCCGAAGGCGGCTTGGGCGGTTTCTGCTCAAGCCCGACGGGGCGCGTTGCCGAAGCCAGCGCCGAAGCCGGCAGCGCCAGGCCGGCAGCCAGAAAACTGCGTCGCGATGATTTGTCTTCCATGTCGTCCTCTTCAGGTCGTAAGGTATACCCCGCAAGCTTTATAACCCGAGAGGCTGCGCCATGTCACACAAACTTTCGCGACGCAGTTTCTTCCGATTGACCGGGGGCGGCCTGGCCGCGAGCCAAACTCTGCTTTCCCAGGAACCCGCCCCGCAACTGCTTCCGCCGCCGGCTGTTGCCGGCCGGCGGTCGGTGGTCTCGCTGGTGCGCGGGGAAAGCCGGCGTAAGAACGTTTCGGACGCGCTGGTCGCAATCGAGGACCAGATCGCACCGCAACTGAAGCGAAAGAAGTACGTGGTCATCAAGCCCAACAACGTCTCCACCGTGAACCAGTTGGCCGCTACGCATCCGGACGCGCTGCGGGGCATCCTGGACTTTTTGGCGCCGCGCTTCAGGGGTCCGGTGGTGATCGCCGAGTCATCGGCCGGCAACACGCTGGAGGGCTACGAGAATTTCGGCTACAACCGCGTGGCCTCCGAGCACCGCTCCCAGAAGGTCAGCCTGGTGGATCTGAACGAAGAGGGGAAGTACGAGGTGCTGCCGGTGCTGGACGGCGACCTGCACGTGGCGCCGGTGCGGCTGGCGGCCCGGCTGCTGGACCCAGACGCCTTCGTCCTGTGCGCGGCCCTGCTGAAGACGCACAACGTGGTGGTGGCCACGCTCTCGGTGAAGAACATAACGCTGGGGGCGCCGCTGCGCAGCGGGCCGAAGCAGGCCAGGCGCTTTAACGACAAGCGCCTCTACCACGGCGGCGTCCGCCAGACCCACTACGACATCCTGCTGACCGCGCAGAAAATGCAGCCCTTCTGGGGGGCCACGGTGATTGACGGGTTCGAAGGTATGGAGGGCAACGGGCCGGCTTCGGGCACGCCGGTGCCCTCGCGCCTGGCCATTGCTTCCACTGACTACATTGCCGCCGACCGCGTGGGCCTGGAGGCCATGGGAATCAACCCCGCCTGGGTCGGCTACCTGAACTATTGCGGGCAGTGCGGGCTGGGGCAATACGACCTGGTGCGGATTGTCCTCCGCGGCGCCAGGCTGGAGGCGGTGCGCCGCAACTACCAGTTGCACCGGGATATGGAGCGCCAGCTTCTGTGGATGGGTCCGATGACCGAGGTGCCGCCCAAGCTGGGCTGAACCCGCGCCTCCGCGTTCACCCGGACGGCAAGGGCGCTCTGGCCGCGCTGCCCGGATATCACCTCTACAAGCCACCCTTCGCTGGGATTGTCGCCGCGCCTCGAGGGGTGTAGCATAGCAAGCGGATTACCCGCCTTTTTCACTCGTATAAAGGGGGCGTTATGGGAGAAAGGTATGGAAGCATGGCCATGCGCCGTGCGCTGGTTGTTCTCTGTGCGGCGCTGGTCCTGGTGGCCGCGGTGGCAGCTCAAACCTCGCTGGCTCGCATCTCCGGCCGCGTCGTGGACCCGCAGGGAGCCGTGATCCCCGCGGTGGAAGTGGTCGTTACCAACGAGCTGACAGGAGTCTCTATCAGGGCCGCCAGCAACGAAGCCGGGATTTACGTCCTGCCGTTCCTGCAGCCGGGCCAGTACACCATCAGCGCTTCCGGGCCCGGGTTCAAGCGCTACGAGCGCAAGGGGCTGGTGGTGCAGACGGCCGAGGTCCTGGCGCTCGACATCGCTATGGAGCTGGGCAACGTCACCGAGGTCGTGCAGGTGACCGCCGAAGCTCCGCTGCTGGAAAGCGCTTCGGCCACAGTGGGCCAGTTTGTGGACAGCCGCGTCGTCAGCGAGATGCCTTTGAACGGGCGGCGGGCCCTGGAGCTGGCCCGCCTGGCCGGGGGCGTGGTGTTCGTCAACTACAGCAACTTCGCCAAGCCCAACTTCAGCCTGGCCGGCGGCCGGGTGCAGAACCAGATGTTCTGGCTGGACGGCGGAAACATCCAGAACATGCGCCTGGGCATCGGCCAGGTGGACACGGACCCCTCGGTCGAGGTCATTCAGGAGTTTCGCGTGGTGCAGAACGCCTACGCGGCTGAGTACGGCGGGTCGGCCGGCGGGCTGCTCATCAGCACCACCAAGTCCGGCACCAACAATTTTCACGGAAGCGCCTTCGAGTACTTCCGCAACGATCGGCTGGACGCGCCGGGATTTTTTGCTCCCACCGAGGGAACCCGCAAGCTGAAAGCGCCGCTGCGCTACAACCTGTTCGGCGGCACGCTGGGCGGTCCCATCCTGCGCGGCCGCACCCACTTCTTTGCGGGCTACGAAGGCACCCGCAGAACGGAGGGCTCTACCCAGGTCCTGACTGTTCCCTCCGCCCTTCAGCGGCAGGGGGACTTTTCCTCGACCCTGGACACCCGCGGCCAGCTCATCCGCATCTACAATCCGCTGACTACGCGCACCTCGGGCAACCAAACCGTGCGCGACCCCTTCGCCGGAAATGTCATCCCCTCGAACGCGCTCGACCCGGTCACCCGCCAGTTGGTAGCCTACTGGCCCGAGGCGAACCGCCCGCCGGTCAACGTCAGCGGGGCGCAGAATTTCGTCGGCAATCGCGCCCAGAAATTCACGCGCGATAACGTCACCACGCGCGTGGACCACGCCTTCAGCGACCGCAACCGCTTCTACTTCCGCTTCCTCTACAACCGCGACCCGCAGTTCCGCACCACGGTTTACCCGAAACTGGAGGCCGATCCCAATGCTCCCTACCAGAACCGCTGGCAACAGAGTTACCTGTTCGCGGATACTTACAGCCTTAGGCCGAATCTGATCCTGGACGCCCGCTACTCGTTCGGCAATCGGATCAACCACAGCCGCAGCCCCGGGGTGGGGAGCGACGTGATCCGCCAGATCGGCC
>CAYVGN010000142.1:0-3500 GCA_964451215.1 uncultured Acidobacteriota bacterium | reverse complement strand
CATGGACGAGAATCCTTCGTGGATCAGCTTTCCGGGCGTTCCCGAGGACGCCTTCCCCACCATCAACGTGAGCGGGATCGCGGGATTGGGCGACAGCTCCGAGCGCCGGCAATTCCCCATCCGGCAACACCAGTTCGTCAATAGCTGGAGCTGGGTGCTCGGCCGCCACCTGTTTAAGTTTGGGGGCGAACTGCGCAAGAGCACCAACTTCGAGGTTAACCGGCCCATCATCTCCGGCGATTACAGCTTCGCCACCACCGGAACAGGGCTTCCCGGCAGTGCTCAAACAGGCTTCGGCTTCGCCTCCTTCCTGGTGGGGTTCGTCAACAGCTTCTCGCTGCGGGAGACCGACCCGCTGGGCCGCTACAGTTGGTACCCGGCCTGGTTCGTGCAGGACGACTGGAGGCTCAGTTCGCGCCTGACCCTGAACCTGGGCCTGCGCTGGGAGACCGACACGCCCATCACCGACAAAGACAACCGCATGAACGGCTTCGACCCGGCGGCCATCAACCCGGTCTCAGGCACCCCGGGGGTGGTGCGCTTCGCCGGCGTTGGCGGCTGGCCGAAGCAGCCCTACGGGACTGACTGGAACAATTTCGGGCCGCGCTTCGGTTTTGCCTGGCGGCCCACGGCGCGCGACACCTGGGTAGTGCGGGGCGGCTACGGCATCTTCTATGAGCATCCTTTCCTGCACGGCGCGCCCAACTCCGCCTCGCTGGGCTTTGAACGCTCGGCCGGCATCTCTTCCCCGGATAGCGGCATTACCCCGGCCTTCTACCTGGGCGCGGGGGTGCCGGGGGTGAGCCTGTCAGCGCCGGTACGGGACGACAAGTACGGCGCGGTGCCCGTCGGCGAGCGCGTCTCCACCAACGTCACCTTCTACGAGCGCTCCCGCCGGACTGGCTATGCGCAGCAGTTCAGCCTGGGAGTCCAGCGCCAGTTGCCGGGAAATGTCGTGGCGGAGGTGAGCTACATGGGCAACCTCGGCCGCAAGCTGCCCATCTCCAATCTGAACCTCAACCAGGTTCCCCCGCAGCTCATGGGTGCGGGCAACGCCCAGGTGCGCCGGCCCTTCCCGCAGTTCAACAACGTGACCATCAACTTCCCGACCATGGGCGTGAACAACTACCACGCCGGAGTTCTGCGCATCGAGAAGCGGCTGTCGCACGGCCTCAGCTTCCTCGGCTCCTACACCTGGGCGCGGAACATCGGCAACGTGGACGAAACCGCCGGCTTCGGCGACAACCAGCTCTTCCAGGATTATTACAACCGGCGTCTGGACAAAGGACCCAGCACCATTGATATCGTCCACCGGTTCGTGTGGAGCTCGGTGTATGACCTGCCGTGGGGCAAGGGGCGGCGCTGGCTGCGCACTGGCCCGCTCGCAACCATCCTGGGCGGCTGGACCCTCGGCTCCATCGCCAGCATGCAGAGCGGCGGACCTTTCACGGTCACCATGCAGACCAACACCACCAATGCCTTCTCGGCCGGCGGCCTCCGCGCCAACGTCCTCCGCGACCCCAATCTCCCCGCGGAGCAGCGGAGCATCAGCCGTTGGTTTGATACTGACGCGTTCCTGGCTCCTGCCCAGTTCACCTTCGGCAACGCCGGCCGCGGCCTGGTCCGCGCCGACGGCCGGATCAGCTTTGACTTCTCCATCAACAAGAACTTCGTTCTCCGCGAGGGCAGGTATGTGCAGTTTCGGGGTGAGCTGTTCAATGCCTTTAACCATCCCGACTTCGGTCCGCCGGGGCGCGCCTTGGGCGCAGCCGGCTTCGGCACCGTAACCGAGGCCACCGACGGGCGCAGCATCCAGTTCGGCCTGCGCGTGGTGTTTTAGCCGGCGCATCCCGGCTACAATCGGCTCTCTTTTTCCTTTCCGCTGGGGGCGGGCCTCTGCTATCGGGCCTGGTGGCTTAGCTCCACGCCCTTGGTGCTGATGTAGTACTTGGCCAGCATGCAGGCCTTTTCCCAGGCGGGCAGCGACTTCGGGTTCTTCAGGTACTGGAGGAAGCGGTTGGTGACCTCGGCAAAATGGAACTCGTGGCCCACGCGGTATTTGTCTGGCGCCGTAATCCAGATCCTGTCCCCCAGGTCTTCCACTCCCACGCCGGGCCACCTGGTTTGCAGCGCCTGGACCCTCTTGCGCGCCGCGGCCAGCACCTCGGGCCTCAGCGCCGCGCTGTTGGGAATGACGTACGTCTCGGGCCGGTACTTCTGCTCCTTGCCCTGGTACACCACCACCCGCGCCTTGCTGCCGCGGTAGACGGCATGGTGAGTGTCCCCGTGGCCTTCCCGGGCTTCATAGTCCCACAGCACGTCCAGCTTCACGTGAATCCCGCGCAGGGTATAGGCGAGCTGCGTGTTGCAGTAGTACTGGAGCGTATCGCCCTTCACGTGCTCCTTCAGATAGGCGGGGAAGGCCGGCTCATTGGTCACCTTGCGGAACTCGTCCCGGGTCAGCAGGGTGGGCCAGCGCCTGGCAGCCAGCAGACGCACCTGGGTGCGGTACTCGATGGGCTGCTCGGGGAAGAGCGTCCAGGCCACCATGTCCACCAGGTGCGTGCCCACGTCGGAGAGGGCCTCCCCTTGCTGGAGCACGTCGAAGAACCAGGCGGGGCGCAGGTTGGGAGCGCCGGCCACCATCTTCATGATGTAGTGCACGCTCTTCAGGTAGGCGCCCGGGTCTTCCTGGGTGCCGGACTCGGGGCTGCCGAACACTGCCGGGTCGTTCACCAGCTCCTTCTGGAGCATGGTGGTGATCTCGTAGCGCTCGGTCATGATGTCGTAAGCCACCAGGTTCCTGGCCTGGGCGGTATTCAGCGCCGACTCCAGCTTGGGCAGGTCCTCGGCCCGGATGATCCACGGCTTGTCGGAGAGCACGTTGAGCCCGGCCTCCACCGAGGCCTTGATGTAGTCAATCTTCCCGCGGTTCCGGCCCGAAAGCACCACCACGTTGCCGGGTCGTTCCTTCAACATCCGCTGGAAGAAGTCGGGGCCCGTAAAGGCGTCCAGCTCCCAGGAGGTCGGCCTTTCGGCGCGCGTGTTGAAGCGGATCATGCGGTTCAGGTGTTCCACCAGGTCCGGCCCGAGCGGGGCGTACACCGCCACCTTCCGGGACACCTCCGGATACATCTCCTTGTGCACCAGGGCCGCGTGGAAGTGCCCGGGGTCCACGGTGATGAACCTGACCAACGCCCGGCTCTTCGGCGCCGCCTGCGCCAGCAGCACCACCGACACGATCAGCATGGAGGGGATGATCCAGAGCAAGTTTTTCAGCATGGCCTGTTCCTTGAACGACGCCCGCCGGCGCCAACGGCGAGTTTCCCCATCCTGGTTCGCCGCCGGGATGAGCCAGCATACGGCATAGGGGGGCCGGGAGGCAAACCACTCAGCTGCTGCCGCGGGGTTGGGCGGAGATAAGGGCTCAGGGTAGAGAGCAGGGCGCCCACAAGGGGCGCCCCTACGAGCCGCCCCTGCGCTGACGGGCGGGCCGAGAG